>JABLXP010000035.1 GCA_013178045.1 Bacillota bacterium | reverse complement strand
GACCTGCTGAGCTGGTTACAGAAGATCTGCCAATAGCCTCTTATTTATGTCAAGTAAATAGGGCATAAATAGGCTCATTGCTTGTTTGTGCCCATCAACTTGACATAAGCAATTACTTTGCATAATTCCCATTATGTAAAGCTTTACATAACGGGAAGTCACAATCTAGGCAAATATTACTATATTTTGTAATTTATTATAAAGTTCAGGAGGAAATCCTATAATTTGGGCGAATTAGATAACTTAGTACTTGGTAACAGTTACCATATGTCAAAGAATGGTAGATTACGGCAGAGAGTAACCAGAGTACTGGCTGCCGATTGACCAACACAGCAGGGTTTGATGGACTCTATCTTGTTGGTTTTAAATTTTTTAGGGGGGATATTATGGTCATTAATCAATCACTTAGACTTAAACTGGTCTTATTAGTGGGTTTATTAGCGGTAATCTGTCTGGCCGCGATCTCTTGGCTCAACTATCAGACCGCCAAACAACTGCTCATCAAAGAAACGGAACAGAAGTTTCTCACCGCTGCCCGGGCGCAAGCAGAAAACATCAACAGTTGGCTGGTTACCAGGGCAGCCGAGATGGAGATCATGGCTGACTCTTCTGACGTTCGTTCGATGGACTTGACCAAACAGATGCCATTCTTGAAAAAACAGCTGGCCGACCTTTCGCAGTACTATGGCAATTTCTACATCGCTGACCTGAGCGGGCAATTCCATGTCACCGACGGAGCCACGGGTAATATCGCCGACCGCCCCTACTTTAAGGCCGCACTGACTGGCAAAACGGTCATCTCTGACCCTTTAATTTCCAAAACCAGCGGCCGGACTATGATCACTGTTGCCGTCCCGGTGAAGAATGACGCCGGTCAAGTCGCCGGCGTGCTGTGCGGAGCCGTCTGGACCGACACTCTGAACAAAATGGCCGCTGACCTGCAGCTCGGCCAGTCATCTTATGCCTTAATTCTGCAGCGCGATGGCTTGACCGTCGTCCACCCCAACAAAGAGTTCATATTGAAGAAAAATTTCCTCACCGAAAAATCTGGCGGTGGGCTAGATGAGATCGTGGAAAAAATGACCAAAGGGGAAACGGGAATCGGGTACTACACGCAGGAGGGGAATGAAAAATTGGTCGGTTACTCTCCGGTGCCTGCTACCGGCTGGTCGTTCGCTGTCACCATCATGAAGCAAGAAATGCTGCAGTCACTCACTACTCTTTTATCCAGGTCCCTGACCATCTCAGTGATCGTCGTCCTGATCGCTATCGCCGCCGTCTTCATCTTCTCCAGCCTGCTGGTCAAGCCTCTTCAACAATTGAGTGCTACCGCCGATCAAATCGCTAACGGCGACCTGACCCAAACCGTGACCGTCAAAACTGGCGATGAAGTCGGCCAATTGGCGGAGAGTTTCAACCGCATGACGGCCAACCTCCGTCACCTGGTCAACAACATCAATGCCACCGCCCAGCAGGTAGTGAGTTCAGCCGAGGAACTGTCAGCCACCGCCGAAGAATCTGGCAAGGCCAGCGAGCAGGTCGCCGGCACCATCAGCGAACTGGCGAAAGGCGCCAACGACCAGGCACAAGCCACGCAGCAGACATTGCGTTTGGTTGAATCCATGACCAAATCCGTGGACCAGGTTGATAACGATGCCACCCAAGTCGCCGAGGTTATGAAAACCTTCCAAGCCGTCGTGGAACGTGGACTGAGCACAATCGACATCCTGACCAGGCGGATGGAGGAACTACGCGCTTCCGCCCAACAGACCACCACTTCGATGAAAGAGTTGGAAGAACATTCGCGACAGATCAGCGAGATCGTTGAAGTAATTACCAACATCGCCGATCAGACCAACCTATTAGCCTTAAACGCCGCCATTGAAGCCGCGCGGGCTGGGGAACAGGGTCGGGGCTTTGCGGTAGTGGCCGAGGAAGTGCGCAAGCTTGCCGAAGGTTCGGCCCAAGCCGCAAATAACATCGGGAAGTTGATCCGGGATATCCAAGTCCGAACAACGAAAACCGCGGCTGAAGCCGCCGGCTCTGAGCAGATCGTCAACGCTCAGGCCGAAGCTGTGGTAGAGACGAAGAACCTGTTTACCGAAATCGCCAAAGGGATTGAAAACATTGACGAACAGTTGAGGCATGTCTCGCAGGCAGTGGAACAAATGTCAGGCACCACCAGGGAAATTCTGACCGCCATTCAGAATATCTCCTCCGTTACGCAGCAAGCAGCCGCGGGGACGGAAGAGGTTTCAGCCATTGCCGAGGAGCAGACTGCCGCCGCGCAGACCATCACCACTTCCGCTCAGCAGTTGACCCGGCTGGCGGAAGAATTGAGGAAACAGGTAGTAAAATTCCAGGTCTAATTGGGCTAATCAAGGAAAATTGTATTAAAAACCCGGTAGGCTTTTAAGGCCATCGGGTTTTTGGTCTTCAATAATTCATTAGCCACTTCGGCCAAGGATCTGCCCGAGTTGGGTAATCGCCACCGTCAAGTCATCCAGCTTTTTTTCAATCCTGACCAGAAGATAGATGGAAATTACGATCGGGAACCCAACATTGGCGACCTGACCCACCAGTTCTTCCACGACTGCCACCTCCTTTTAGTCAAGTTTTCGTTTTTGACTAACGCCATCATGAGCACCTCTTATCTTTTCGAAAATATGTGGTGGTGGGTTACCTCCACTATTTAGGGTAACCTCACCACCAACCTATAATCTTCATCTTAATTCTCTAGCCGGTGATCAGGTCAGTTACCTCACGGTTGACGAGCCGCGCCCCGATAATTCCGACCAGGTCTCCGCCGGCAGAAGTAAACACGTTTTTATTAATAATCGTCTGCATGGCTGTTCTCACCTGGTCAGCAGTCAGGTTATCTTTGGGGTCGATCAGGCTCAAGGTAACCCGGTTGCCACTTGCGCTCTGAAAAATCAGTTCTAGTCGTTCAGTTAACATCTGTTATCACCTCCCTATCCTGTTATTGTGCATGCCATTCAACGCGATGCGGTTTACACGCCGGCGGCCAGGTCCACGTCGTTTACTCGTTGGATCCCGTTGACCGGGTGATTTTGGAGGCCCCCTAATAATTGGGCGACATCAAACACGTCCTGATCGGTAGCGCTGGGTTTCACGTTGTTAAACCTTCTGGCCCGAAAAATCGGGTTGCCACTCTGATCAGTCCCAATCTCGACAATGACCTCCAGGGCCGATGCCTTCGGGGTAACCACTACTGCCATTGCAATCACCTCCTCTCTACCTCAGATTTTACCCAGGATAGACCTCGGAGGGAAAAGCTGGAAAAGCTTGAACTTGACACGTTGTCAGTTAAGTTAAACTAAACCAGAACTTCGCAGTAATAAAAATACAGCCGTTAATCATAAGGGCAACGTCAGGTTTGGACAAACTCATACAATAATCATGTTTTTTACCTCAATATCCCAGTTGGTCTGATCGGCTTTTGGCTGGCCTGCCGCTGGCTACCAGATATCATGATTATTCCGCCAAATTCTATTTATTTTGTTTTGACGAGACAGAAAGGTTATGTTATAATTAATTTTGCGTTGCGGGTGTAGCTCAATGGTAGAGCCCTAGCCTTCCAAGCTAGTTGCGTGGGTTCGATTCCCATCACCCGCTCCAAACGAGAGAAAACCAACATGCGCCCGTAGCTCAGGGGATAGAGCGCTGGCCTCCGGAGCCAGGTGCACAGGTTCGATTCCTGTCGGGCGCACCAAAAAACAAAAAAGGGGACAGGCTACTTTTTACTCTGTTCAAAAAAGTAGCCTGTCCCCTTTTTTCTCTGTTTATTTGGCTGGTGAGCGCCCGACCGCCGGATTACCGTGCCGCCTGATGGCAATCGCCGCGTCTGGGCAGACGTTTTGGCAAATGCCACAGACGATACATCCCTCCATCTTCGCTTCAACCACCGGGGTACCGGCAAAGCCCAACTGTTTTGACCACTGGATCACACCAGTCGGACATTTTTCAATACACAGCCCGCAGCCCTTGCAGAGCTGCGGAAAAATGTGAAACTCGCCTTTTTCGTTTTCAAAGGTGTTAGTTTTCCAGTGTTGCTGCATCAATGACAGTCTCCTACATTATTTTTTACTTTTTGTTCTCTGGGCCCCGCTCGGGGTCAAGGATGACGATCTGTCCGCGTGTCCGATTTACGTTGTGCAATCGGGGATCCGTTGGTCGGCTGCGGTTTTTCTGGGTTGTCCTCCGCGGCACTGGGTTTCACCTCCGAAGGATAATCTCGTCCCCTTTAGGCTTCCCCAAGTCGTCCAATCTTACCCATGGCTACCCGGAAAGGCCAGCCGGCTTTTGGTTCTTGCGCCGCCGGAACTGCCCAAGATACTTCTGCTGAAACTGAATCAGGTTTAAAACAAACTGTACCGCCGGATGGCTAAGTTTTTCCTCCAATGTGGCTTTTTGCTGGTTCAGTTTGTCCAATTTTCGCTGAAGCGAAGCATTGGTCGAGTGCAGCATCTCAATTTTCAGTTCTAGTCCATCCATCAGCCGCTCCAGTTCTTCCTTCTCGCCCTTGACCTCGTGGAGTTCTTTTAAGAGGCGCGATGATTCGCCCTGTTTCTGTCGAAACTCCACTTTTATATTTTCCAGGGTTCGCGTATATCGGCTGTCCAGTTCTTCTTTAATCTTGGTCAGGTCACTGACCCTCTGCTCCAATTCATTGTTCTGGGCCAGAAGCTGGTCAAAGGATTCCTGCAGTTCTCGGTAGATCCGCCTCGTTTCTTTTACTTCTTTCGCGGCCAGCACATAGTCCTGGTGCTTCTGCTTCAGTTCCGCGCGCAGGCCGTTATTTTCTTTCTCCAGGGCCCGCAGCCGTTCGTTCAGCCGTGTTATCTCCACCTTGTATGCTTCCTCGCGGGATACCGCCTCCTGATATTGGTGCTGCGTTTCAGCGATTTCATTCAGCAGGTCCTGAAGCTGGTTCTTTAAATTATCGATGACCGTCTGTTTTTGCTCCTGGCTGCGGTTAACTTCGACCAGATCGGCCTGATAGCCGCAGATGGCCCGGTTTTTCTCCCGAAGTTCTTCGTCAAGCCGGGCGATCCGCTCCTTCAAGATCCTGATTTTTTTCTGCTGCTCCTGCAAGAGAACATCCTTCCGTTTAAGCTTATTTTCCAAAACCTGCAGGGCTTGGCCATGCTCCGCCGGTAAGGCTTCTGCGGCTGGTTCGCTTTTCAATACTGGTTCACTAGGCAATCCCGGTTCATTTGCCATCGGTACTTCAGTTGGTTCTATGGAAATAAGAGTTTTCTTTCCTGACCGCGCTTTAGCCATTATTTCCTTCCCCCCTCTATATCCTGGTATTTTTTTCTAGATTCGCTGCCCCTGATAACGATTCCTTCGCAAAATCCTGTAACATGCTGTAAAGATTCAACTAATCTTGGGGGGTAAGGTATTTATACTGTCGAAGACAAACCCGCAAATTCCTGCACAATTTACACTGACCAAATTGACAAAATCAAACCCTTCAATACTCTATTTATCCACATTGACGGGAAAGAAACGCTGGAACCATTCCAGGGTGACTTCCCAGGCCCGCGGGTAATCCTTGAGAAACCGGTGGTCGGCCCCGGGGATAACCACAAGCTGTTTGGGCTCCCCAGCCGCCGCGAAGGCCGCCTGTGCCTGTTTGAGGGGCACCACCTCGTCCTGTTCACCGTGGACAATCAGGACCGGTCGGGGTTGGAACAAACTGATCGCGCTCAGCACATCGTGCTTCGCCAGGTCGCTAACAAAACTCGGTTGGAGAGAAAAGGGACCATAGTCATCCCTGATCACCACCGTCCGCCCGGCGGCTAAGTCCTGGTAGGCGTCACCCAGCGCCTGAGAAAATGTCTCCCCCAGATCGGTCGGCGTCGACCAGAGACAAATTCCTTTGATTCGCTCATCTAAGGCCGCTCGGCAGGCCACCGTACTCCCGCCAAAACTTCGTCCCAGCACCAGGGGAACTCCTAGGTTCTGCGTCTCAATCCAGTCCAGGATGGTACCAAGGTCCTCAATTTGACGGGTCAGAGTAATCGCTGCAAAATCACCTTCGCTTTCGCCGGCTCCCGCGAAATCAAACCGTATAACTGAATATCCTAACCGACTCATCCGCTCAGCCAGTTCAGTGGCTCGACCGCCGCCCTCTTTACTGCCACGAAAACCGTGGCACATGACCACTATGTATGAAGGCCGACCACTACCCGGGTGATAAACCACCGCCAGAGCTTCACCGCGACCATTAACCACCCTAATCGTTTCCAATGCAAATCACCTTGCTCTTACATGGGTTTTTTGGGTTTCTGATTTTCTTCGGCGTCGTAACGCACCTTGTTATTACACCAATCGCAAATGTAAACCGTTTTGGGGTTAGTCAACAGTTTCGGATAATCCTTATGGTCCTCGGCCACCGACTCTTTTTTTCCACAGAAAGCGCACCTGGCAGTAATCACGTTCCTCCCCCCTTCTCCTCATCTTAATATTTATTACTATTCTATAATATAAAGTGGTTTCCCTTTTTGTCAGGGCGGAATAGACAGCTACAGGACAGGAGAGGATTTAGAGGGTTAACGGATCAACTGCGCCCAGAGGGAAGCCGGGCAGAGGTCACGCAGGTTGACCTCTTGATACAAGCGTTTCCCAGCAAAAACGGTGGCCGGCCAGTCGGCCGGGTCGACCGCTGGCTGCTCCCCTTCATGGATGATCAAAGGCAAATTCTGTTTTTTCGACCAGGTTAGCCACTGCCGAACCAGTTCGTCTTCTCCGCAGTTGACAATCACTTCCCGCAATCGTTCCGCGCGGGAAGTGACTGGACAGCAGATATAGGTCTGGCAGACCAGCGGTCGGTAGGCATATATACGGCACCGCCGGCTCGCCGGGTCCAAGAAGTGGCAGCGGCCAAGGTCATCCCGCCGAACCATAATGTCAACCACTGGTCCATCCACCCTGACCGTGCACCAGTTTTGGAGGAGTTCTCCCAGGTTCAACTTGGCACCTGGGAGCAGGTCAGAAGGAAAGTATCCGGCTCGCCCGGCTTCTTCCCAAACAGCCAAGTCAACCACGGTCAAGGGAATCCGTTCCTGACAGCAACGGTCACAGCCCAGACATTCCATAATGGTCTCATTCCGCGACCTCCACAGCAGCCCTTGCTCGATCAACCCATTTAAGGCATCTAGGTAGTCTTGAACGCTGGCGGTCGGGTCAACAACCATGATGTCGTAGCCTGGCCGACCATCAAAAACCACCGGCACGGCAACTACTTTGTTCATGGGTCCTCTCCATCAACTTACTTGAAAACTTTCTACCATTTTCTCCAGATCGCGTGCCAGTTCACGCAGTGTATTCGCTGAACTGGCCACTTCCTGAGTGATCGCCATTTGTTCTTCGGTGCTGGCAGCCACTTCCTGCGCGCCAGCCGCGGTCTGGCGGGCGATCTCGCTGCTGTTGGCCGCCATTTTCACGGCCTCAGCTGCACTGTTAGCCATCTGGGCATTGGCCGCGGAAACTTCCTGGATTTGCGTACTGACGTTTTCGATCGCCTGAATTATCTCCTTGAAGGCTTCTCCAGCCAGGGCCATTACTTCCAGCCCGTTTTTCACCTCGTACGTGCCGTTGTTCATCGCCAGAACCGCCTGGTCTGTTTCCTCCTGAATCTTCATGACCAGGTTGGCGATCCTTTTGGCCGCCTCCGCTGATTGCTCGGCCAGCTTACGCACCTCATCGGCCACCACCGCGAAACCTCGCCCCTGCTCACCCGCCCGGGCAGCCTCAATCGCCGCGTTCAAGGCAAGCAGGTTGGTCTGCTCAGCAATGTTAGTGATCACGTCGACGATCTGACCGATCTCTTTTGATTTCTCACCCAGGCTCTTAACTTTGCTGGCCGATTCATTGACCACCGAATCAATGGTGCCCATCTGCGCCATCGCTCTTTCCAGAGATTGACCACCGTTCTGCGCAGAACGGGACGCCTGGAGTGAAGCGGCAGAGACCGATTGCGAATTGGCAGCTACCTGTTGCACCCCACTCGAAATCTCGGCCATGATCCTGGCGGTCTCGTCAACGCTCCTGGCCTGTCTCTCCGTAGTGGCGGCCACCTCCGTCACACTGCGACTCATCTGCTCGATGGTTTTGGCCGCGGAATCCGCTCCATCGCTCAGCTGTTCAGCGGCCTCGAGTACCTTGCGCGCTGCAGCCCAGACTTCTTTGACCAATTCCTCAATCTTCGCCATCATTTGATTAAAACTGCGGGCAAGGTCACCCCATTCGTCTCGGGTCTGGATGCCGACCCGGGCGGTTAAGTCGCCGTTCTAAGCTTTTGCCATCGCCGCCGAGATCACCTTAACTTTTTTGACCATGTGGGAGGCATAGAGACCCGCCGCTGACATAGTGATCAGGCAGCCAATAATCCCAAATATAATCAAGTTATTGCGAATTCGACTAACCATCATCTCATACGGGGTATTCGGCACGCCCACGTACCAGATGCCGATCACTTCCTGCTGGGCGTTGCGGATCGGCTCGTATGCCGCCTGGTTCTTGACTCCCACCACGTCTGCCAGTCCCAAATAGGTCTTCCCCTGCTTTAACACCACTTCCGCCACTTGCGGGGAAACCTTAGTGTTGATCTGCCGCACCCCGTCCTTCATGACGTTGGTAGAAACCCGCGTGTCACCTTGAAAAATCGTCACGGTATCACCAGTGGCCCGGCCGATCTCGTCAACCACGGTAAAGTCTCCATTAATCAGGTGTTCCCCTTTGTACAGTTGGCCATTCCGCACCGCCCACTCCCCGGGATAACGTTGCTCAAGCATGGCCCGACCCAGAGCCAGGTCGCCCTGCAGCTTTTCCTGGGCTGATTGGATCACCTCTTTACTCATGGTGGTTACCGCATAAAACCCCATAGAAACCGTGATGAGAATCACCACCAGCGCGAAGGTTAAACTCAACTGTGTCCGAACCCCAATTTTCATTCTGCTCACCCTCCTTGTCTTTTTCTCGTTTATCTGTATAATCATTCCATATGATTTCTACATGTTTTGCCATATTCCTCCACCTTAGATTTATTCAGCTTATTCAAAATATTTGTTTTCTCTATGTTTTCATAAATTTTGGTTCTATTTGTGGTATAATAATTGTCGTGACCAAACTAAGGGGGTATTTGACGATGAGCAAAAAACTCCTGGCCACGGTGGCCGTTGTTGTTCTATTACTTTCCGCTGGGTGCGCCGGACGAGGAGCCAATCTCAACCGATCGGTCGATCCCTCCCAGTTGATTAAGGTTGAGATCCACTTCACCGGTTCGTCGGAACCCATAATTGGTTACGTCCATGACCTCGACCTGGCCGCCAATGGTAAAATCTACTCGGGTGGGTCCTCAGTCTACTACCTGTATGATGCCAACGGCGACCTGATGGCGATCGCCAACTACCAACGCATTGATTACATCAAAGTAGTCAAATAACGTGGGACACATTTCCTCAAATTTATTCGTTTAGCAATGATTAGCCGTCGCTAACCCTTATCCAATCATAACCGACACAAAAATCGCCTTTTAATCATGAATAACCAGGTCAGCATGATAAAAGGCGGTTCGTTTATTCTTCTGCGTTTATTCTTCTGTTTAATCTTTTCTTTTTCGTCGGGCCCGCCGCAAGCTCTTCTCTGCCCACTCGCGCAGGCGTTGGTCGACCCGGTAGTGGACTGTCCCTTTGGGGAAACTACCATCTTTCCCACGCTGACCAGCCTTGACGCCGGTTAATATCTCGATTCCTTCATCCACATGACGGATCGGATAGATATGAAACTGCTTGGCTTTGACTGCCCCAATTACGTCTTCGTCCAACATGAGATTCCGCACATTCTGGTAGGGAATAATCACCCCCTGATCGCCGGTCAGACCGCGGGCAAGGCAGATCCGAAAGAACCCTTCGATTTTCTGATTAATCCCCCCAACAGGTTGAATCTCGCCACGCTGATTTACCGAGCCGGTTACCGCGATTCCCTGGTAAATAGGGAGATCCGCCAGACTCGATAGCAAAGCAAACAGTTCAGCGCTGGAAGCACTATCTCCTTCAATCCCTCCATAGAGCTGTTCAAACCCCAGGCTGGCCGATAAAGTCAGCGGTTTATCCAGTGCGTACTGTCCACCCAGATAACCACTGAGGGTCAATACTCCTTTGTCATGAATCTGACCGCTCAGTCTGGTTTCCCGCTCGATGTTGATGACCCCTTTGCCCCCCATGAAGGTTTTGGCCGTAATCCGGGACGGTCGTCCGAAGCGGTGATCCCCCAGGTCGTAAACTGCCAGCCCATTCACCTGACCAACCACCCAACCGGTCGTATCGATCATGATCGTGCCATCCAGGATCAGCTCTTGAATCCGCTGCTCGATCAGGTTTGAGCGCAAATTTTTCTCCGCGACCGCTTTGTCCACATGTGCGGCCGTGACCAGGCGGCTCCAAGCCCGGGTAGCCCAGGCCGCGGCCTCGTAAATCAATTCAGAAATCTTGTTGAAGTGAACGGACAGTTTTTCCTGGTCATCAACCAACCGCGAGCTGTATTCAATAATCTTGGCCACCGCCGTCCGGTCAAAATGCGGCAGATTTTCCCGATGGCAGACAGAACTGATGAAGGCAGCATATTTAAACACATTCTCTCGCGAACGTTCGGTTTCCAGATCAAAGTCAGCTTTAATCTTAAACAATTTCGGAAAATCAGGATCATAGTGATAGAGCAGTTGGTACAAGAGGGGCTCACCAATCAAAATCACTTTAACATCAAGGGGAATTGGTTCCGGCTGAAGAGAAACTGGTCCCCCCAGGTTCATATTTTTCATCAAGTTCTCGATCACGATCTCCCGGTTCTTTAATGTTCGTTTCAGCGCGTCCCACACCCAGTAGTTTTTGAAGACATCTGTTGCCTGTAGTACCAGGTAACCTCCGTTGGCGGCGTGGAGTGCTCCCTTTTTGATCTTGGTGAAATCGGTCGCCAGCACTCCAAACTCTCCTTCATATTCAATCGAGCCAAACAGGTTGGCAAAAGTCGGATTGGTCTCAAAGACCACCGGGGCACCGGCAGTCTCAGAATTGTCCACCAGCAGATTAACCCGGTATTTTATAAAGGCAGTTTGTCGGTTCAGGCGACGCAGCATGATCAGCGGGTTATTGTGGTCGTCACGCTCGAGAAAATTTTCCACGTTTTCCACGATGTCTTCTTGAACCTCATCCAGATAACTCACAATCTTGGGATTATCTCGGTACTTTTCCTTCAGTTCTTGAACATATGGAGCAACCGAGAGTAGACCAACCTTCCGGTCCAGTTCAGCAATCCGCATTTTGGTCTGCCGTTCGTGTTCCCGGTACTGCCGCATCCCCTCATTCATTTTTTCCTGTAACTTTCTGCTGCGGGCCTGAATGGCGTCCTTGGTCTCCTGGTCAAGATTTTCGAATTCCTCCTGGGAAACCGTCTTGCCATCAATCACTGGAATACTGACCAGACCAGATGAAGTCTTATTCAGGGCAAATCCCTCTGCCGCCGCATATTGCTCAAGCTCCTCATAAAGCTCGGCGGTTTTTTGGTAGAGTTCATCCAAAATGTTATTCTTGAGGCGTTCATACTCCTCTCCATTAAAGACCTTGGGTAGTTCTCGTCGTAAGGCCTCAATCAGTTGTTCTACATCGTGGCGGAACTCTCGTCCCTTCCCCGGCGGCAGGCTGATAGCCCGCGGTTGATCGGGATTGCGGAAATTATAAAGATAGCACCAGTCAGGTGGAACCGGTTGTTCTTTGGCCTGAGCACTGAGCAATTCGCGGGCAAAAGAGGTTTTTCCTGTGCCGGCTGGTCCAGATATGTAGATGTTATAGCCGGGATTAGGGATACTTAAGCCAAAGTTAAGGGCCCGGTACGCTCGTTCCTGCCCCAACAAACCCTCAAGGGGGGCTACTTCTTCCGTAGATTCAAACTCAAATTCGGTGTAATCACATACCCTCCTTAACTTTTCCACCGGTACTCCTGGAAAGCCACTCACTAATAGTCATCCTTTCTGCCTGGATTCTCCACAACAGTATATGCTGACGTCGGTGCTAGCGGTAGCACGACCCTTCTTAAAACTCAAGTACCCGATTGTGGGAATTAACAATTACAGTATAGCATAAGCCGGCAAACGGACAAGGGCAAACAAGAAAATCTCAAGGGAGCAGAGTTTCCTAATAAAAAAATACCTCCGGCTAAGGAGGTAACGTAGTGAAGGAGGGTATGTTAAGCTGAAGCTGAGAAAGATTTATGTGAAATCTTTCTCATTGACATTATACGACAATATTCTCGTTCATGCAACATAATTGTGATGTTTTTCACAAAAAATTTATCCAACTGGTTATTTTTACCGGCAATAAAAATGCTCCAGGGGCTGCATAATTTGCCTGAGAACGTTCCAAAATATAAAAAGTAAAACCAATTTAGTTAAGGAGGTCAGATGCACAGTGTTCCAAGAACAAATTCAGCAGCTTCAGCAACAAATTCAGCAATCTCGTCAGAATCTGGATAATATTAGCCAAATGGTTAGTCAACTCCAGCTTTCTGAGCAAAGCAACTCTGCCCAACTGGCCCAGTTGCACAACGTGGAAATGAACACCGTCCAGCAGCTGCAACGACTGCAACAGGCCGAGCGCAGTGCCAGCCAAACCCTGCAGCAGTTAAATCAAATGTGTAACGCGATTAGTTCTCAGCTACAACAATTGAGCAACGTTGCCCAAGCCGTTTCAAGACAAGTTCAAATGCAACCAATGACTGCTCAATTCTATACCAATCCGGGAACCCAGTTATATGCCACCCCAGCAACCCAACAGTTCTGGCCAGGAACCCAATACCAGACTAACTGGGGAGCCTACCAAACCGGCGCATTCCCTGGCATCAGCGGTGGCTACATCAGCCCGATTTATCGAACTGGTCAGTTCCAGAACATGGGGCAAGCCTACGCGGGAATCGGCGGTGGCTACCAAATCGGACAAACAAGCCAAGCCTTCCCTGGCATTGGCGATGGCAATCAGACCCAGCAATACAGCACAGCCCAAAACC
Organism: Bacillota bacterium; assembly: GCA_013178045.1. Lineage (NCBI taxonomy): Bacteria > Bacillati > Bacillota > Bacillota bacterium. Next base: position 593 of record JABLXP010000035.1, on the reverse strand, counting down.
CGAGTATGATGAGTACTCAGCCGTTTACAGCCCAAAACATTTCGCCGATGCAATGGGGACAAAATATTTCACCAATGCAATCCACCCAATTCAGAGAAAACATCTATCGTTAAAGACGAGCAATTGGTAATCCAAGCGCAATCAGGAAGAGGGAATGGAGTGCCCCAGTCCCTCTTCCATTATTTCGTTTCATTAAAAAACAGGATTTTAGTCGCTTTTGGACAGATTTTCGGCTACAGTCAGTTCGCCGCAGACTGGACAGTGACGCGCCCTTTCCACTCTGACCTCGCGGAAGGACATCCCGAGTCCATCAAACAAGAGCAAGCGCCCGGCCAGCGGCTCTCCGATACCCAGCAGCAGTTTGAGCGTCTCCAAGGCCTGAATTGTACCGATGATGCCGGCCACTGCACCGATTATCCCGGCCTCTTTGGGACTCGGAATCGTCCCGGGAGCCGGAGAGGCGGGGAATTATGCAAAGTAATTGCTTATGTCAAGTTGATGGGCACAAACAAGCAATGAGCCTATTTATGCCCTATTTACTTGACATAAATAAGAGGCTATTGGCAGATCTTCTGTAACCAGCTCAGCAGGTC
>JABLXP010000034.1 GCA_013178045.1 Bacillota bacterium | reverse complement strand
CACAAATACTCCGTCAGCTTCTATTACCAACGCCGGAACTTCCCGGTTACTCTGCTTCAATAGCTGCTTCCGCTCTATAACTGCTGCTGCCTTCTCTTGTTCTTCTGCTTCTCGTGCTTCCCCAGCCGCCGGTTACCCACCGGTGAATCTCTTGGTGGCTTACTGGTACGAAAAACGTATTCTCCAGCACGGCGGCTGTCTCCCGAAAAGATAGTTTGGTCGCCAGCTCAATGGCCAATTGCTGGACCAACGGGTAATAACGTTCCTCCGGGCGTAAGCCTAAAGCCTGGTCAAGTGGGAAAATTATTTCCGTTCTCCCTCCAACCCGCCGGTATCCCCGTCGCTTGATTACAATTTCTAACCCAAACAGCGTCACAAGACGCCGTTCCCGCTTCCCGATGGATTCCCATCCTTTCCCGGGATGGCCCAGTTCCTCGTCAAGTTGGTTCAAAACGGTAAGGTTATTTTCGAAAACCGGATTCAACAACGTCGAGTCATGACACCCCAGTCAGCCTATTTAATGACCAATCTGCTGGAAACAGTCGTGCAAAGCGGGACGGCTACGTCCGCTCAGTTAGACCGACCCGTCGCTGGGAAAACTGGAACCACTGACAATGATTCCAATGCCTGTTTTGTCGGTTACACAGCCGATTTGCTGGCCAGTGTTTGGTTCGGCTATGACAATCAAGCTGATACTATGCGCGGGGTTTATGGTGGCAACTATGTGGCTAAAATTTGGCGGGCCGTCATGGCAAAGGCCCACGCCAATATCCCGCCGCATACCTTCACCATGCCGGAAGGTTTAACCACGTTAACAGTCTGTGCCAAATCGGGGGACTATTACCTTTCTGCTTTATGTCCGGAAAAAGACCTGGTCCAGGAGATTTTCCCGGCTGACAATGTTCCGACACAGACCTGTAATGTACATGTGCAAGTCAAAATCTGCCCTGAATCGGGTCAACTGGCCACAACCTATTGCTCAACCAAATTACCGGGGTATTTATCAAGCGGACCGAGCCTTACAGCAGCGAAAAACCCCCGCTGGATGCCAAAGAAGGATTACTCCCGGCAGAGTTGTCCCCTGCACGGTCCCAATGCAGAAATAAACAAAAGCTCTACCCATGAAACGAATTTGGGTAACTAGAAAGTTCACTTTGTTAGAGATGATTGACTGAGTGATAATAATTATCATATAATGAAATTGAAGATAATGTTTCTCAATATCATGTCAACATTTTTAACAATTTTTAACGCCAGCAACAACAATAAAAACCAAATATATAATAAAATTTTTTGGTCGCTATTTGAGAATGATTATCTTCCGCATCCATTTGTTGCCAGGGAGGTTTTTGTTATGGAACGTTTAAAGAAGGCACTGCACATTTGGCGCCAGAAAGAAAGTCACGAGGCCCACGGCCTGAAAAAAGTTGTCCTTATCGGTACACCCAATGTTGGCAAGAGCATCATTTTTAACACATTGACCGGCGCTTATGTTACCGTATCCAACTACCCTGGCACCACTGTTGAGGTGGCGCGGGGCAAAGCTCGTCTCGGTCAGGAGACCTGGGAAGTCGTAGACACGCCGGGAATTTATTCACTCATGCCAATTACCGAGGAGGAACGGGTTGCCCGAACACTGCTTTTGGAAGAACAGCCGGAAGTTGTCCTCCACGTAATCGACGCGAAGAACCTGGAAAGGATGCTGAACTTCACCATACAACTGATTGAAGCTGGACTACCGGTGGTTTTGGTTATTAACATGATGGACGAAGCCGAAAAACTCGGAATAAAGATCGAACATAAAAAGTTAGAGGCTTTCCTGGAAATACCGGTAGTCACCACTTCTGCTGCGTTGGGACGTGGCTTAGATACGCTGAAACAAACCATCGTCAGCTACTACCAGAAAAAATACCAAGGAATACGGGTGGTGAACCATTGTGGCCACTGCACCGCTTAAATTTAACACCTATGACCCAACAATTGAAGCTGCCCTGCTGAAGATTGAACGGTTACTTTCAAAGGAATATCATCTGTCTAAACGCGCCATCGCGCTTTTGTTGCTGCAAGGTGATGAAGAAATCGAAAAGATTGTGGCTGACCGGGACCGACAAAACTTCAAAGAAATTCAACAAATCGTGACCACTACCCAGGCTAATTATAAGGAGCCACTCCACTTTGTCCTGAGTTTACAGCGTCAGAATATAGCGACCCAGTTATCCCAACAGGTGATAATGGGCCAACCTGAATCTAAAATTAGTCTGAGTGAGCGGATCAGCCGATTGACCATCCAACCGATAACCGGCATCCCTATTCTCCTCCTGGTTCTTTACTATGGCCTGTACCAGTTTGTAGGTGTTTTTGGGGCTGGCACTATTGTTGATTACTTAGAAACAAATCTGTTTGAAAACATCATCAACCCCTGGATTAACAAAATAGTGGAAAGTTATATTCCCTGGGTCGCGATTCAAGAACTGCTGGCGAAAGACTATGGGATTCTGACTCTGGCCCTGCGTTATGCGATAGCCATTGTTTTGCCGATTGTCGGAACTTTCTTTATCGTCTTCTCCATTATTGAAGATACCGGTTACTTACCTCGTTTATCGCTGCTAGTTGACCGGCTGTTCAAAGGGATCGGTCTGAACGGCCGGGCGGTCATTCCCATGACGCTTGGTTTTGGGTGCGGCACAATGGCCACTATGGTCACCCGTACCTTAGAGACTACCCGGGAACGGGTCATCGCCACCCTGTTGCTGGCCCTCGCCGTTCCCTGCTCAGCGCAGTTAGGAGTAATTATGGCTGTTTTAGCCGGGCGGCCAGGAGCGATCGCGGTTTGGAGCGGGTTTATTCTTCTGATCTTTTTACTGATTGGTTGGTTGACTGCTAAACTCTTGCCAGGTGAGCGCCCAACCTTCTATATGGAACTCCCGCCGCTGCGCTGGCCAAACTGGCGGAACGTCCTGACCAAGACTTACACCCGGATGCAGTGGTATCTGCTGGAAGTCCTCCCGCTGTTCATCCTGGCCAGTGTGCTGATCTGGGCCGGAAATATTACAGGGATTTTCCAGCAATTAATTGCCTGGCTGGCACCGATGGTGAATTGGCTTGGCCTGCCTGATGAGACCGCGCAAATTTTTTTGTTTGGTTTCTTCCGTCGGGACTATGGCGCCGCTGGATTATTTGACCTCTACCAAACCGGCGGTCTCACGGGGACCCAACTGGTGGTGACAGCTGCTACCCTGACGCTCTTTGTCCCCTGTATTGCCCAGTTTATCATGATGATCAAGGAGCGCGGCTTTAAAACCGCAGTGGCCATCGCCGCTTTTATCTTCCCCTTCGCGTTTCTGGCTGGATTCGTCCTCAACTGGCTAATTAATTTGACAGGGTTGAAACTATGAACAAATGCACGTTTTGCGGTTATGAAATCCTGAAAGAACCAGGGATCATCCTGGTTGAGAAAATGGAGGGATAGATGCCATTATGTCAGTTAATGTATCACTTGCCAATTTGCAGCCAGGTGAACAAGGGTGGATCTATTCGCTGACAACCAGCGAACCCTATAAATTAAGGAAGCTGATGGCCCTGGGTGTTTACCCCGGTTTACCGATTCGTCTCCTGCAGAAGTTTCCTGCCTATGTTTTCCAGGTTGGGTTCACCCAGGTGGCGGTCGATCAGGAAATCGCCCAGGAAATTCAAATAACTGTGTCAGGGTAATTCTTCAGTGTCCATTATCTCCTGGCAATGCGGGCAATAACCAAAAAATTTTGCAGTATGGTCCATAACCTGGAAACCATATTGCCGTTTAATCATATCCTGCAGTTGATTGAGTAAATCTCTTTTTGTTTCCGTTACTTCGCCGCAACGCAAGCAGATTAAATGGTAGTGTCCAGAACGTTCCTGAGAGGCAAATTCATATCGACTTCGGCCGTCACCAAAATCAACTCTGTGGACGATCTTCGTCTCCACCAAAAGTTCCAGTGTTCGGTAAACAGTAGCCAAGCCAATCCCAGCCCCTTTTTTTCTTACCAATTCATAGACTTCTTCAGCACTCAGGTGCTGATCGCTGTGTTCAGCCAGGATGCGCAGAACAGCTGCCCGCTGGGGAGTTAATCTGTACTGGGTCGATCTTAATTCTTTGGTTATATCCTCAAGCCGCGACTTCATTATCGTCATCTTCCCCTCTTAGGGAAAATTCACTATCGTAACAGCATCGTAGCCACTTATTCCTTAAGGAATCTTAAATAAAATAAATAAAATAGCCGGGATAACGGCTAAGGGGAGGAACAATAATTTTTCTCTGCACAGCATAGTCTTGACTATACCTGTCAAAATTTAAGCATTTATTTATGATACGGTTATTGTTCTGCTGATTCTTCAGCTCCTAAATCTTCTTTACGAGCCCTCAACTCTGCCAGGCGTTTTTCCATCTGCTTTATTTGCGTTTTTAAAAAGTTAACCTCGTTTTCCAGGATTGCTCTTTCCTGCTCTGCCATTGTGGTATCAGTAGCAAAACCGCCACCCCAGAATGGTCTAAATACTGGCCAATTTTGCATAGCAGCCCACAAAAGGCCACGACCAAGGCCAAGGCCAAAGCCAAGACCTAAGCCCCTTCTGCGGCCCCATCTGATACCCAATCCACCATTCAGATATCCTGGCAAACTAAAACCTGCACAGTACCCCAATCCACGCCCAGTTCGAGGACCCATCCCCAACGGTCCAGTTCCGTCTCCTCTCGGCATAACAATCCCTCCTTTTTTTACTTATAATTTTTCATCCCTGTTGCCGTTTCTACCCCGGCCGTTATATAACCCAACCAGAACTGCTGGCTGCCAGGTTTCATTGATTTCTTAACCGTAACCCAGCTGAAGAAACAAACGTTAGCCTCTACCGCCGCGGTATCTGCCTCTCCTGGCTCTGGCCCAGGGAGGCGGGCCGCCAAAATTACATCGGTGCCAAAGATTTTCTGTCTGCTCGCTGGCACATGAAGGGCATCGCTGGCTTAACTCGGTCTCTGGTAACAAAGCCTCCCATTCATGGCCACAAGCCCGACATACCCAAGGGACAAAGACTTGATAGTTCCCCCCTTCAATTCTTATCGGCAGCCCTTCGACCAGTGCATAAGCTACTTTAGACCGCGCTAAAGCCAATATCCTTTGAAAACTACTTTGGGCCAGGTTCATCTGCTCAGCGCACTCCTGCTGCTCCATCCCGAGAAAGTCTTTAAGTCTCAGGGCTTCCAGTTCATCAATTCCCAACTGTACTTCGTCAAGTCCAGTCAACTCTATCCCAACAGGTTTAAAATACGTTACTGTTGGGACGAATCCAACCTTGCGCGCCTTGGTTGGTCTGGGCAATTTTTCTCCCTCCTTACTTTTTGGGTATATACCCATTACTATTATCGCCTAGTTATGGGTATATGTCAATAATTAAAATATAAAATCCCCGTCAATTATTTTGCTTGCCCGGGGACTTAATAGTGTAGCCAACGCGTCTGCCACTTATTGATATCATCTCAGACGTTACTTTCAGCAGAAAACTTCCATTCAACCTTCTCCTTCTACGGCATACCCTTTTTCTAAAGATTTTTTGACATTGATAAATCTTTGATTTGTTGAGCCTCGCCATGGTAGTGTCAAATCACGTTTCTTAATCAAAAACGGCCCATCCACAATAAAATCACTGACCTCAAGAAGCTCTTTAACCCCCTGGTTATCTTTGGCCAGCTCCAATAATTGTTCAAACGTATATCCTGTGTAAGTAATCAAGTCTAATCCCCTTTTTTTAATCGCCCTACCTAAAACAGCAAATTCAGCTGCTTGCAAAAAAGGTTCACCACCAGAAAATGTCACTCCCTTGATTAGCTTGCCTTTGCCTACAATCTGCAAAATTTCTTCAACACTCATCAGCCTGCCGCCATCCAAATCATGCGTCTCCGGGTTATGACAGCCTGGGCAATTATGTTTACATCCCTGAGCATAGATAACCATTCTTATTCCAGGGCCATCAACGACGCTTTCTGGTGTAATGCCAGCAATGCGGATTTCCATTAATTTTTCCCCCTTGTTATCTCACGTGCGCACGCCAAATTTTATTCCTCGCTAAAACTCAATTCCTGGTCGGGCTTTGACCCCAGCGGTATAGTGATGCTTAATTTCGTTAACGCAACAGGGAGAACCAAACTTCTGTACAAATCGGCTGTAAATGTTCACCTTTTCCCAGAATATTTTCAGTCAGCAATGTGTCTGTTTTTTATTCTATTGTCTATATTTATTTTATCATTCTGTGGACTATGAGTCTGCTTTTTCTGCTCACCATTGGGATAGTCTTTTCTTTGCTTTGTTGTAGATGCTTTCTTTATCTGGTCAAATCCAATAGCGGCCCCCGTCAGTAATATGGTTCTCAGAAATTTCGTCGGTCGGGGGAAAAATACTCTGGCAACTATTTTCACAGGCCACAACATTTCTTTTACCCCCCTCATACCTTCTCACTCATCTGGTAGGCTAATGGCTTCATTAACGCACGAATCTACGCACGCACCACAGTCAAGACATACACTGACATCTTCTGAAGCTGTCTCATCTACCGAAATTGCCTCAACCGGGCAAACATCTGCGCAAAGTCCGCAGCCTGTGCATTTACTCTGATCAATAATTATCGCCACTGTTGAACGCCTCCATATTGGATAATATTTTGGGCAGTCTATTGCAGCAAAAACTTTATCAAACAATTTCTAATAGTTTACCAACCAATTCTGACGTGGCCTGTCCTTGATAGTGCTCAACCCGGCCCGCATCAGCCAGCCGGTTAAAATCAGGGTCAATCGGCACCCGGCCCAGGCAGCGAATGCCAAGGCTTTCCGCAATTTCCTCAACCCGGCTGGGTCCAAAAACCTCAAATGCTTCCTGGCAGTTCGGACAGAGGACATAGCTCATGTTTTCCACCAGTCCCAATAGGGGAACACCCATCTTTTTCGCCATCTGAACCGCTTTCTTCACCACCATTTGGACCAACTCCTGCGGCGAAGAAACAACCACTATCCCGCTCACGGGCAGCGACTGCATCACCGTCAACGGTACATCACCGGTCCCCGGGGGAAGATCTACCAAAAGGTAATCCAGTTCCCCCCAGAAAACTTCTTCCCAGAACTGTTTGACTGCGCCGGCGATGAGGGGCCCCCGCCAAATTACCGGCTCGTCCTCTTGAGGCAGTAGCAAGTTCATCGACATCACTTTGATCCCTAAACGTGAAGCTGGTGGCACCATCCCTAAAGCCGAACCGCGGATCCGTTCAGTCAAACCAAGCATTCTGGGAATGCTTGGGCCGGTAATATCGGCATCCAGGATGCCCACCTTAAAGCCTTCTTTCACCAAACTGACCGCCAGCAAGGCAGTAACTGAAGATTTCCCCACCCCTCCCTTACCGCTCATGACCGCGATCACTTTCTTAACCTCGCTGGCCTGCAGCGCGATTGGTTTCTCGTTTTCCATACAGGTCTGGCAGTTAGTGCTGTTAGCATCTCCGCATGTCTGGCAGTGTTCGCTCACTACTACTTCGCCTCCATAAACGTTTGTTGTTTTATTCCTGAGTTTTTATTGCTTGAACTTTTTTTAATGATCACAGGTGTTTTCGCCAGTAACCAGTGTCCCATGAAGATAACTTAAGACAACCTGGCGCGGTTCAAAGGCTGGCGCGCCAGTGACCACTTTGATCTGGCGGGCTGCAAAAAGCTGCTGGGCCCGCGCCCCCATGCCGCCGGCAATGACTACGGTTACCCCCTGTTCCCCCAGCCATGCCGGTAAAAGCCCTGGTTGGTGTTCAGGAGCTGGCACAATTTTTTCACTTATTATTTTCTTTTCCTGCTCATCTACATCAAACAACTGAAACTCAGCACAGTGCCCGAAATGTTGGCACAGCCGTTTTTCAGCCACTGGAACCGCAATGCGCATGGTGTTCATCCTTTCTGAATTTTAGTTTATCTTTCTGTTTAACCTCTCCCAGATTTTTCTTACCGCTTTTGTGACTGGCCCTGGTCCGGCTTCTATTATCGTTTGCCGCTTGACCAAAGCATCAACCACGGCCCGGTCAAATGGTACTGTCCCCAAAAAGTCGAGGTTTCCTTCGAGACAATAGGCCATGATCTCCTGACTGATCTCTTGATTAAGATCATATTTGTTGATACAGACTCCCGTCCTGATCCCAAAGTGACTAACCAGTTCCACTACCCGTTCCAGGTCATGCCGGCCGGATCGGCTCGGCTCGGTGACGACTACAACGTAATCTGTCCCGGTGATTGAGGCGATCGCCGGGCAGCCGATCCCCGGCGGACCGTCAATGATGACCAGTTCGCGTTGCTCAGCTTCTGCCGTTCGGCGGGCTTCTTCTCTGACTTTAGTCACCAGTTTGCCAGAGTTGTCCTCGCCTGCGCCAAGCTGCGCGTGGACCATGGGCCCCAGGCGGGTTTCGGATATATACCACTGCCCCGAATTTTTTTCGATCAGGTTTACTGCCTGCACGGGGCAGAAATTGACGCAGACCCCGCACCCTTCACAGTACAGTGCCTCAATCAGGTATTCGGCCGTAATGGCCTCGAAACGGCAACGTTCCAGGCAGATTCCGCACTTAAGGCAAAGTGTTTCATTAATTTGGGCGGTTTTGCCACCAACAAACTGGTGTCTCACCTTGATTTGCGGGTCAAGCAGGAGGTGAAGGTCCGGGGCGTCCACATCACAGTCGGCCACGACGCAGTTTCCGCTCAGGGAGGCAAAGGCTGCTGTCAAAGTTGTTTTGCCGGTGCCTCCTTTGCCGCTAACTACAGTTATCTGTTTCAGCTCCCTCACCCCCACTTTTTCGTCCAGATAATTTTTGGACCCGTTGGCAAAGTTCGAGAAAAATCCTTTTCCATGCCGGGTCAAGGTCCAGCAGGAGTTGGCCCCGGGAATAAGCTACTGCGATTTCCCGTTGAAAAGGGATTTTAAGCAGGATGGGGACCCCTTCTTCGGCACACCATTCTTCGACTTCTCCCGAGCCGATATCGGCCCGGTTAATTACCACCCCAAAAGGAATTCCCATTTGCCGTACAGTGGCCACCGCCAACTTCAGGTCGTGCCAGCCGAAAGGGGTGGGTTCGGTCACCAGGAGGCAGAAATCGCAGTTTCTCAAACTCTGAATAACGGAACATGAGGTACCGGGCGGTGCGTCGATGATCACTATTTTAGTTTTGTCTATTTGCCGCTTGACCGCCCGGATCAAGGGCGGGGCCATCGGTTCCCCCACCATCAGGCGCCCGGTAATGACTCCCAGTTCACCAGCCCAGCCAGTTTCGATCCGTCCAATCAGACGGGGAACCTCGCGGATCGCCTCGGTCGGACAAACAGCCCGGCAGCCGCCGCAGGAGTGACATAGCTCGGGAAAGGTCAAAACACTATTTTTCAGCACCGCGATGGCGTTAAACTGGCAAATGTTCTGACACGCCCCGCAAAAAAGGCACTTTTCGAAATCAATTTGCGGGATCGGCTTGGTGACTTCCTGGTGGTGAATGATTTTGGGATGCAAGAAAAGGTGGATATTGGGTTCTTCTACATCACAGTCTATTAACTGTGCCCGACCGGCTAAAGCAGCGGCAAGATTGGTGGCCACGGTGGTCTTGCCTGTCCCTCCTTTTCCGCTGGCGACAGCAATCAGCAAATTCTATCCCTCCACAATGTGTTGGCTACATCCAGTGCCCTTCTACGTTGGGACTACTGGCTTCGACTAAACTGCCGGTCCGGTACTGGGTAATGGCCTGCTCCACCGTGCCACTTACCCCAATATAGGTTTTGATGCCGGCCGCTTGCAACACCTTAAAGGCTTTTGGTCCGACGTTGCCAGTGAGAACGGCACTCGCGCCGCTCGAGGCTATCAGTGAGGCGGTTTGCACCCCGGCTCCCTGAGCAGCCTCCAGGTTCTGGCGATTTTCCATGACCTCATATGTGTCATTATTCAGATCGTATATTACCAGCCATTTGGCTCGTCCAAAGCGAGGGTTAACCCCTGAATCCAGACGTTGACCCTGGGCGGTTACTGCAATTTTCATAATCCACCTCGATTAAACAATATCAAGATTGATGGCCACTTCATCCAGCACAGCTCTGATCCTACCCAACTGGCTGACCACGGTTTGCCAGTCCTGGCCGTTCTGCAGCATTCTCTGGGTCCACCTGACTTTAACCTCAATTTCACGCAGTTTTCCTTGCAGTTCTTTATAAAGTTCCCACTCGGTGTTGGTCATGCTCCCTCCTTCCCACTGCCCTCCACTTAGCAGTTAGCCTTGCGTCATTTCATTCACCGTTTGCCGTTAAATATCGTTAAATATCACTGTTAGGTTTCTGCCCGGGCTGAGTTCCATCTTGGTCTGGGGCCATCCGTCGGCCCCAACCCTGCCTGGCTCCACCGCCCCGACACCACGACCGTTGATTGGCACCGCCAGGGTTATTTCCGCCACGCCCCGTGTTGCGCGGATGTCGACAGCCAAAACCCCGTGGTCCTTGGCCCAGCGGACCGGTTCCATCACCACCTGGCATTTCACACCCCTCCTTCCTTTCGTTTTTTCGTCCCGTGCTGCTGGCAGCACCGGGTATTGCCCGCTCCACACCGTGGCCCAGCCCTGGTCCGTCTAAATCCACAACCAGCCCCGCAGATTTCGCCTGACAGCAAACGGGCTAAGACCTCGTCAACCTGACCGCTCTGCCAGGACACCACCTGCTTGCCGCTGGCCGAAAGCAGGCGGAAGGAACAGTTGTCAATCGCGCCACAGATCAAAACATCTACCGCCAGGTCAGCCAGGGCCTGAGTTCTGATCAGAGGGGAACTATCGCGACATTCCCATATATCCTGGTGTTTAATCTCTCCATTTACGATGTCGACAATTAAGAAACGGTCAGCACAGTCGAAGCGCGGTGCGATATATTGGGCAAAAAATGGAATAGCCACCTTCATTGCTTTCCCCCCTGCCCGATACAACAAGCAAATATCATGCCAATCAGGAGCAAACAGAATTTTTCAGGAAGAATAAGCGGCCGATAGATTGGGGATGAATATTCACCCTGCATATTTGTTGCATTATGTTGCATTCTGCAATGGCAAGGTGCTATTTTTTTGCATCTCGCAACACTTTGAAAAATAAGGTTGTAATTCTCATCATTCCTTTATTCTTTCCTGATTTTCCCTGCTCAGGCAACTGAACATTTCTTCTGGGTAGCTACCTGGACCATTATTGCACACTCAATTCTTTTCTTTTGTAACTCACATGCAATGTCATTAGGTTTAGCTATATCACCGTTTGAGTACCAAGCATTGGCATGGCAACCTCCTGAGCAGAACAATTTAGCCCAGCATTCCCGGCATCTTTCTTTGGTCAAAATGTTGTTGTTTTTGAATTTATCGAGCAGTTTTGTATTTTCGATCCCGTGATATATATCGCCCATAACAAAATCTTTTTGACCTACAAATTGGTGGCATGGGTACAAATGTCCTTCCGGCGATACAGCAAAATATTCGAATCCTGCACCGCACGAAATAATTCTTTTATATATGCAGGGGCCTTCATACAGGTTCAGGTTGAAATGATAAAAACGAAAATTCCGACCCTGTTGCAGGCAGTTTAAATACTCTACTGCGAGTTTTTCGTATTCGTCTAATATAGTCTGAATATCCTCTTCTTTTATATGTATATCCTTACCCACTCCGACAACCGGTTCCACCGATATTTCTTTAAACCCCAGGTCTGCAAGATGCATCACATCCCTGGTAAAATCCTTGTTTCTCGCAGTGAAGGTGCCTCTAATGAAGTAGCTTTTAGTGTTTCTTCCGCTAACAAGCTTCTGGGCCAGAGGTACAATCCTGTCGTAAGTCCCCTTCCCAACTCTATCATACCTGATTGAATCATGTACCTCTTTCCTTCCATCAAGGCTTATAACAACGTTATCTATATATTCATTGATAAAATCTATGTTTTCTTGATTGAGCAAGGTTCCGTTTGTCGTTATCGTGAAATAAAACTTTTTTCCTCTATTCTTTTCAACTTTTCGCCCATACAAAACAACTTTTTTGATGGTGTTGAAATTTAATAAAGGTTCACCACCAAAAAAATCAATTTCTATGTTGTGTCTCTTACCAGAGTTATCAATAAGAAAATCAACAGCCTTTATAGCCACTTCCTCAGACATAAGACTTCGTCGACTTTGGTAATTTCCTTTTGAAGCGAAGCAGTACGCGCAGCTTAAATTGCAGTCATGTGCAACGTGAAGGCACAGAGCTTTGATACTATTATCACTTTTGTTTAGGGATATAGCTTCTTCAATAATCCGATTGGGAGTAAAAAGCATCTCTTTTTCTTTCAACGTCTTGATCTCATCATAGGCTTCAATTATTTCCAGAACTGGGTAGTCTCTTTTTAAGCGCTGAATCACATCATCAAGTGGATCTAGCTGTTGCATTCCGTTAAGAATTTGGTAGCCTATATTATCAAGCAGGTGTATACTTCCACTGTTTCCGTCAACAGCGATATTATATCCATTCATTCTAAATACATGAATCATTTTTTCGTCCCCTAGCTTTGCGCAGTTTTCACAGCTGAAATTTAAGAATTTCCACAAGGTAACTTAAAAATAGTCCCTGCAGGTGCAAAATGAAATTGCGGACCAAAAATCATCGCCAGTTGCGCGATTGTTGATAACCCAGTGCAGTGATTAACAGCCAAGAAATGCAGATTTAGCTTTCTTAGATAGTTTATAGTAGCTTCTTGTTGAACTGCTGAAACCGCTCCTAGATGAGTACCTCCAATAACTCCATAAACTTTACTTAGACCAGTCACCTGACGAGCATGTTCTATAATATTTACTACACCAGCGTGGGCACATCCTAAGATGATCAAAAGCCCTTCTGAAGTAACGCAAAACAAACTTACATCATCGTAAATCGGGTCATTTACCTTGTTCCCATTTCTCAGACAAATCAGCCGTCTGTCGCCTTTTTCAAAATCAGTTATTCTAGGCACTTCCCCACTAAACCACACACCAGGGACTATTTCTATAGGCTCTCGCGAAAAAACAAAATCTGCTCCGAGACTTGCCAGTTCTTCCTCCCGATAAGGCACCCCAATATAACGCTCTTCAGAATAACGCAAATTAAAAAAATCAGGATGAGCGTAAACTGGAAGTCGTCCTCGATAACGCAAAAAATCCCTCATACCACCAGCATGATCATAATGCCCGTGGCTCATGACCAGAGTATCTACCGAACGTAAATCTACCCTTAGAGCAGCAGCATTGCTCAATAACTTTCCGCTTTCACCTGTATCGAAAAGAATTCTTTGGCCGGCCACTTCTACAAGCATAGCTAGCCCCCACTCTCCAGTCAGTCCAGTGGGCGTACCGACGCTGTTTTCACAAAGCACTGTTACTTTTATCAAAATGCTAACCTCCTCGAAAATCTCCTTAACTCCTAATTCTAATTTCATAACATTCCTAATGGGTCTATTTCTATCCTTACTGCAGCCCCTTGTATGCTGATGATTTTGTTCGGAGTCTAACCCCAAGGAACTGCGCGTCAACCCCACTCTCCTTTCCACCTATAATCCAGCATCACGTCGGAGCATCTCGGCCTTATCGGTCTTTTCCCACGGCAAATCGAGGTCGCTCCGGCCAAAATGTCCGTAGGCCGCCGTCTGACGATAAATCGGGCGGCGCAAATCGAGACTGCGAATGTGGCGGCCGGCCGAAGGTCAAAATGCCGTTTAATCAGTTCGACAACCTCCTCATCACTGATTTTCCCCGTCCCGAACGTGGTCACCGAAATTGATACCGGACGGGCTACCCCAATCGCGTAGGCCAACTGAACCTCGCAGCGTTTAGCCAGTCCGGCCGTGACGATGTTCTTGGCCACGTAGCGGGCCGCGTAACTGGCCGAACGGTCAACCTTGGTCGGATCCTTACCGGAAAAAGCTCCCCCCCATGGCGGGCCATCCCGCCGTATGTGTCAACGATGATCTTGCGGCCGGTTAGACCGCAGTCACCCTGGGGACTCCCGATGACGAAGCGGCCAGTCGGGTTAATAAAATACCGGGTCCGTTCGTCTAAAAAATCTGCCGGGACAACCGCTTTTATAACCTTATTCAAGATATCCTGTTTGATGGTTTCCAGATCAACTTCCGGCGAATGTTGTGCCGAGACAACAATGGTATCGATCCTCACCGGGCGATCGTCATCATATTCCACGGTGACCTGGGTTTTCCCATCTGGCCTCAGGTATGAAATCTCCCCTGATTTACGTACCTCTGTCAATCGCCGGGCTAAGCGGTGGGCCAGGGCAATCGGCATTGGCATCAGTTCCGGCGTCTCATCCGTAGCATACCCAAACATCATCCCCTGGTCGCCCGCGC
>JABLXP010000033.1 GCA_013178045.1 Bacillota bacterium | reverse complement strand
CCGTTCGACTTGCATGTGTTAGGCACGCCGCCAGCGTTCGTCCTGAGCCAGGATCAAACTCTCCGATAATCCCTTTATCTTCGAGCTCTTGGCTCTTGTTTCCTTCTGCCTTCTGTGTACCTCAAAGTATCACCGGGTTCATTCTTCCTGAACATCTTTCGATGTCCTTTCTTCCATCGGGCTTTCGCACAACTGTTTAGTTTTCAAAGACCAGCGAGACCTGCTACTGCACACGGATATGTTAGTATCGCAAAGGACATGGATGTCCGAAAGCGACCCGCCTTATCCGCGGCGACATTAGGTATTCTACCATACCTTTTCGGGCCATGTCAAGATGAAGATCTTCCCATTTTTTTCATCTAACCGCCCTCTATTTACGGTTATTGTGTCACCGAATAGCAGCGGTGATACTATAACACGGTCGATGACGAAAATTCAATCTCCAGATTTCTAATCTATCATCTGCTATTGTCGACGAATTCAATTACTCTTCCATATCCGGCAAGTATGCAAACTAATGCTTGATTTTACGATGAATTATTATTACCGCTTATTGATTTTGTGTTTGGCCCAGTAGTCCGCCCCATAATTTCTGATCCAGCATCAACTGGAGATACGTTGTCGGAACTTCGCCCAGGATGGTCGTTTCATCACGCAACGCTTTTTCTTTTAAAGGTATCTTTACCTCAAGAATGATCTCCGTCCCACGCACTAACGCCTTCTTGACAAGAGTGTGAATGAGATATTCTTTCTCGGACGCTTCCAGGTCATCAAGTCTTTCGGCTACGCTGTGGGCAAGTTCTCTAATAAGGTCAATTTCCTGTTCAAGGGTCGCCTCCGCTTCCACAGCGTTAGATAGTTCCTTTAAACGGACTTCCGCAGACTTTCGTGCTGAATTGATATCTTCGACAGCTCTTTCAAAGTCGTCCAGGTCAATAAGTCCACGCCGGTAAGCCGTAAAGACGCGCTCCTTTTCCTGGCTTAGTTCTTCCATTCTCCTTGCAGCTATATCCATTTCTCTATTCTTTGCCTCATTAACCCGCTTTTGACGAGCCTCGATAAGCATTGTTTCAAGTTCGCCAAGCCAGGTCTTAATTTTATCCCATACAATTTCTTCAGCTTCCTCCGCTCTTATGAAAGGCCTCCCACACCTTTCGGGAGCTTTTCTATAGTCGCTTCCGGAAAAGTGACGGCGACAGCAGACGTAGTAACGACGTTTGTTGCCGTTTGTAGTACCATGCATCTGACTGCCGCATTCACAGTATAAGATTCCTGACAATAAATACACATTATATCTGCTATCTCTCCTTCCTTCCTTTCTTTCTTTTATATTTATCTGGATTCGATCCCATTTTTCCTTGTCAATCAATACTGGAATAGGAACAGGTATCCATTCGTCTCGCGGGCGAATTCTGCTGTTCCGCTTTTCCCCCTTTTGTCTCGCGGCCTTGTTTCCCTCTGTATTATATCTGTTAAGGAAAACAGTGCCCAGATATGATGGATTAGATAATATCCGCCTGATTGTGTTCCGATACCACTTACCGCCAAGCGGCCCGATAATGCCAAGGCTGTTTAGGTAATCAGCGATTTCTGGCGGCGTGCTGCCAGCAAGCGCCATATCGCACATCAGATGATAAACATCTGCTTTTTCCTGGTCAACAACCAGTCCACCGTTTTCGTATTTATAACCATACAAACGAAAATGATGCGTAAGGAGTCCACGCTGAGCCTTAATTTTTTTGCCGAATTGAGTACGAACCTTTATTTTTTCCTTTTCATACTCAGCAATAGCACCGCGCAGAGAGTAAAATAGCCGCCCTTCTGGTGTATCCTGCCACTCGAAATTAACAAATTCCAAACGACAACCATATCTTTCAATCGTTTCCGAGAGCAGCAACTGGTGCGCCAGTTTTCGGCTCAGACGGTCGGGATCGTAAACAATAAACCAGGTTGCTCCTGACTTAGCCGCAGCAAGAGCAGCCTGCAACGCCGGTCGCTCCAAAATCTCTCCGGTTACACCGGCATCACAATAAACTTCGATTCTGGTTGCTCCCAGTTCTTGCGCTTTTTTCCGGCAATCTCTTTCCTGGCCTTCTAAGCTAAACCCATGACGTGCCTTTTCCTCTGTGCTCACTCGCGTGTAGATTATCGCTAACATGCGCAACCACCTTTTCTTTCTGCAATTTTTCAAGGATGCGCATAACTACATATCGTCTTGCCTCCGCTAACGTCTCTCTGCATTCATCATCACTGCCGGACTGAATAACCTTAACAGTTAAACTTCTTGCATTTTTAAGCCTCTGCAAAGGCAACCCTCCTCTCATTTCATTCTACGCTCAGACTAATTTGTCCTATTACCAGAGCAAAAGAAAACTCCAGGCGACTAAAACCTGGAGTTAACCCACCATCCTGGATGGAGCATGGATATATTAAATGGGTATATTAAAATATAAGGGTATCATCCCTCAATACTGAATGCTTCTTTCTTACGGCAATATTTCTCACGCAGTTTTGGTTTTTCAATTTTACCAGTCGGGTTTCGTGGTATCTTATCGAAGAAGACTTTGCGCGGCCGCTTGTACCTGGGTAAAGCCTGACAAAATTCTAAAACCATTGCTTCTGTCAGTTTCCTTCCCGGTTTGGTCTCCACAATAGCCACCGGTATTTCGCCCAACCGTTTATCTGGCATACCGATTATCGCCACATCTTTTACATCATCATGGGTTTGCAGAAAATTTTCAATTTCTACTGGGAAGATATTTTCTCCACCTGATATGACAATGTCTTTCTTGCGATCAACCAGGTAAATAAATCCGTCTTCATCCTGTCGCGCCATGTCTCCGGTATAAAGCCAGCCGCCCTTGAGCACCTTGCTGGTGGCTTCCGGATTTTTGTAATAACCTTTCATAACGCCCGGGCCCCTAACAATTAACTCACCAACTTTTCCGATTGGAACGGGCTGGTCATGATCATCAACAATCATTGCTTCCCATCTAAAACCGGGCAGACCAATCGCTCCTACCTTGTGAATGTTGTCAATCCCAAGGTGAACGCAGCCTGGTCCAGTTGATTCACTCAAGCCGTAATTGGTATCATACATTTGATCTGGAAAATATTTCTTCCACCTTTGAATTAAACTTGGTGGCACGGGCTGGGCTCCAATGTGCATGAGACGCCACTGGTTAAGGTTATAATCCCTCAGGTCAACTTCGCCGCTTTCAATAGCGTCAAGAATGTCCTGCGCCCAGGGCACAAGAAGCCAAACGATGGTGGCCCTTTCTTCCGATACTGCTTCAAGTATCCACCGGGGCCTGACGCCGCGCAGGATAACAGCCTTTGAGCCGACAAGCAGGCTTCCAAACCAGTGCATCTTTGCCCCAGTGTGGTATAGCGGCGGAATGCAAAGAAAAACGTCGTCGTGATTCTGCAGGTGATGGCGATTTTCCGTGATGCAGGCCGATACAAGGTTGGCATGTGTTAAAATAATTGGTTTAGGAGTACCAGTAGTGCCTGACGAAAAATAGAGAGCGGCCTCATCATCATCACGAATGGTTACATCAGGAGGTGAAGCTGGATATCTGGCCAGTAGCTCAACATAACTTTCGGCTGAACCAGGGCATTCTTCACCTACAAAAATAAATCTCTCAATAAAGGAAAGCCTATCTTTAATTTGGTCAATTCTCTCCCGGAACTCTGGCCCGTAAACAAGCACCTTTGCCTCAACAGTCTCTAAGCATTTCCTGATTTCCTCCGCCGTAAACCGAAAGTTCAGAGGCACGGCCAGGGCGCCGGTTTTGAGAATTCCGAAATAAACAGGAAGCCATTCCAAGCAGTTCATCATCAGCAGAGCAACCCGGTCTCCCTGGCTGACACCGCGATCGATTAAACCGTGGGCGAACTTATTGACAGCGTCTTCAAAATCCCGCCACGTTATTTCTCTTCTTCTGACTATCGCTGGATCGCGTTCGATCAAAGCGATTTCATTGGGAAACATTTGCGCATTACGGGTAAGCATTTCGGTGATTGGCACAAAAAAGACCTCCTGTCCTACTAGACTAATTGCAACCATAATGAGTTTATTTTTTCGCAGCAAATTATAGAGCAAGAAAATACGTCATACTGGCGGCGAATACTGTCATTACTACTGAAATAATCACGGCCGTTTCAATAACCTTACTCTCAATGCCAAGGGCATCTATAGTAGCCGCCGCGTTTTGCAGTTTTGCTGGGGAAATAACACTGGCCAGACCGCTGCCGATTCCCGTGGCGGCGGTTACCACCAGGGGATCTACGTTAAGCATTTTTGAGGTAATTATGTGATATTTTGTAAACATGGCAATGGTTGACGCTTCACTGCCACTGATAAAGCCGCCGAACAACCCCAGGTAAGCGCTGAAAAAGGGATACAAGCTACCAAAAGCTAAAGCTGTTCCATTAGCCAGAATCCAGATCATGTTGGAGCTTGGATTAACTAATTTCCATATCCCGTCTGTTTTCTCCATGCCTGAATTATTCATGACGAAAGCGATAGCAAAAAACACTGCGGCAGCCAGCGCCGGTCTGGGAGCGCGTTTTAACCATTTGGTTAAAGTATCACTTATCGCTTTTCCTGATGGTTTAATAAAAACAAAGGCCGCCAGAGTGCTGATAAGTACCCATGTATAAGCATTCCATACCATCCTCGTTAAAATGGGTTTTTGGCCCGGGATGATCGCCACCGGCATGGATAGTTTGTTGAATAAAATATTGAATAGAGGTTGGTAAAAGTTAATAATAAACGAAGTCAACACCAAAATAATCCAGGGAGAAAGGGCGGTGAGCAAAGACATTTTTTTCTCTATTTCTATGTCTTTCTCAGAAAGTTGAGAGCGGTCTATTATGGGATGACCTAACCACTTTAAATAAAGAATCATTGCTAAGATTGTGCAGGCGCCGGCGATCACTCCGGTTAACACCACTCCTGAACTTAAGAATGGGATATAAGCCATGAGCACAGCAACGCCACCGTTCGTGACTCCAGCAATGGTGCAGGGAATAAATCCTTCCCGAACCATCTTCCATTTTCCCACAATCCACAGCATCCCAAAACCGATCAAGGTGGAAATAACAGGTAGAAACTTGGCAAAAACTTTGGCTGAATCTACTAAAGAGACACCGGTAAGATCCGAATAGACTACAAGTGGAGCACCTAATAAGGCAAAAGTGCAAAGGGCATCAAATCCTATTGCCGGCAAAATTACCGCGATAAAAGTGGAATAGCCCAAGGCAACCAGTATAGGCGGCAAGATAGACACTGGCGTAGCGCCGACGGCTACAAGCAGCGTACCAGCTCCCACGTTGATCAGCATGATTTGGACAGCTTTATTTGCCGAAGCAAGGGTTTTCACAAATACGGTAATTCTCTGGAGTGCGCCGGTGGTTTCCATAAATGTGATCTGCAATATTGAAGTAACCACCATTAAAGATACGGGGAATGAAGAAATGATTCCAGCCAGGCTGGCCCGCAGACCCAGCTCGAGGGGAGTCTTGAAGAATGTGATCGCGATCAGAAGGGTTAACAACCATCCTACCACCCCACTTGCATCCGCCGCCATTTGTTTTTTGCTCATTAAAACAAAAATAGCTACGATTGGTAGCAAAGTTAATATAACATCAAGTAACATCCTAACCGTCCTCCCATCCTACAAAATATTAGATTCTTCAGAGTCTAATTATATGGCAATTGTTATTAACGTTCAAGAGTTTTTTCTTTATGAGTAGTTGCGCAGTGAAACGACACCCAGAATGATCGTCTCAGCAATCGGCACTGTTGAAACCACCTGAACATCTGCACTAACTAACGGAACAACGATCCTGACCATGCTTTTTACTTTCAAATACAACATGTGCCGCGTCTGGTTGATGCCCGCCTGGGCAAACTCATCCACTACTTCGGTTTGCACGGTCCCAATAGGGACAATCCGGACGTGGATTTCCGGACCATAACTGGCTAATAACTGGCTGCCCAGAACCTGCCCCAGGGGGATATAGAAACCCTCTTCCTTAAGCGCTTGCAAAGAGCGCTGGACCTCTAAGGTGGTTTCAGAAGCGATTTTGTTAATCTTGATGGTATTGGGCTGCATCATTACCACCCGTCCCCGATTGTCTTTATGTACATAAACCAGGTCAGTATACTCGACATTCGTGACAACACGGGTGTTGATCGCATCATTGATCGTTCTGGTGGCGATCTGACGAGCCTTGGCTTCTGCCATGGCTAAAATTGTGGGTTTGAGGTTGTTCTCAACGATCTTAAAGTTAATAAATAATACCAACAGGGCACCGACCAGGAACAAGATGATTGAGCGTAATTTTTTATTATACCGTCGCAAGTTCGCACCTCCCCCCTGCTACAGTAATATATGAAAAGTAGCGCGGAAAGGTGTCAAAGTACCGCTATTTACTTAACGATCATGACGGGACATTTGGCCAGCCGGATTACCTGGTCGCTAACACTCCCCATTAAAATTTCTTTAATTTTATTCAATCCCCAGCTCCCCATAATGATCAATTCAAAGTGTCGGCACCGGGCCAGGCGGACGATCGCTTCTGCTGGTTCGCCGAACTCGACCAGACATTCAACCTCCAGTCCATCATCTGTAAAAATAGCCCTGGTTTTCTCCATAATCTCTCGGCCGGCTCCTTCAACCAATTGGACCAACTTTTCGTTAACTGCTACCGGCATTAACCGGGACTTCAAGCCTAATTCCTTTGATAGAGAAGTAACATGAACCAGGGCAACCTTCTCGGTCACGCCAGCCAGGAGAAATTTCTTAGCCAGAGCGGCTGCCCGCAAAGCACTCGGTGAACCATCAGTGGGCACTAAAATGTTTTTGTACATCCCAAGCTCCCCCCTTGTTTCGCCAAATTTCAGATAGAACTTAACTATTTCACGATCAGAACCGGGCACTTGGCCAACTTTAAGACGCGGTCACTAACGCTGCCCAGGAGTAATTCCTGAAGTTTGCTCAGCCCCCGACACCCCATGATAATCAGATCACAGTTCTCTTGTTCAGCAAATGCGCAAATACTTTCCGCTGGATTACCAAAAGTCACCACTGTCCTCACCGGTAAACCAGCTTCCTCAAAGACAACCCGGCTCCTGGCCACAACTTCCGCCGCTGCTTTTTCTACCCAATCCATCACTTCGGTGTTAAAAGTGCTGGTTGTAAAACCGTCCAAGCCTATAATTTCAGTGACTATACTGGCTACATGGATTAAAGTAACTTGTTTAGCTATCCCCTCAGCCAAATACTGCTTGGCACAGCCAACTGCTCTTAAGGCACTGGGTGACCCGTCGATAGGAACCAAAACCTTGTTGAACACTTATTCCTCACCCCTTGTATAGGTAATCAACCAGAATTATTAACTCCATTTAACTTCAGTATAGCACAACTCTCTAGAGCAAACACTTCTTTATCAACAACAAAACAAGAAGGGTCTACCCTAAACGAGTAAACCCCTCAAAAAAAGGGGACAGGCTACTTTTTTTAATATGATGAAGGCTATTTAACAAGTTTAATCTGCACGAATTTCCGTTTACCCACCCGGATAATCAGACGATCAGTCACTGTGATTTCTGCATCCGGGTTATCAACTTTTTGGTCATTGATGCGCACACCACCCTGGGCGACCAAACGTCTGGCCTCGCTGCTACTGCCGGTGATCCCCGCCAAAACCAGCAACTTGGGAACCCAGACCTGCCGATCCAACCAGTCCTGCTCGGCGAGTTCAACCACGGGAATTTCGTCCGGGAGTTCGCCCTTCTGGAAAATGTTTTTAAATTCTCGTTCGGCTGTTTCGGCTGCCTCTACTCCGTGGTACATCGTGACGATTTCCCGGGCTAACCGCATTTTTACATCCCGTGGGTGTGCCAGCCCCTGATTTAGTTTATCCCTGATCTCTCTAATCTCAGCCATAGGCACTGCTGTGACCAATTCAAAATACCTGAGCATCAGTTCATCAGGTATAGACATGGTTTTTCCGTACATCTCACCAGGTGGTTCACTGATGCCGATGTAATTGCCCAGGCTTTTACTCATTTTCTGGGCCCCATCTGTTCCTTCCAGGATCGGCATCATTAAAGCAATCTGTGGTTCCTGTCCATATTCTTTTTGCAAGGCTCGTCCCACCAGGAGGTTGAACTTCTGGTCAGTCCCACCCAGCTCAATATCAGCCCGGATCGCTACTGAATCATAGCCCTGCATCAAGGGATAGAATAACTCGTGGATGCTGATCGGCAACCCCTGCCGGTAGCGCTTGGCAAAATCTTCACGTTCGAGCATTCGGGCCAGGGTATACTTGGCAGCCAGTTCAATCACCTGGACAAAGGTGAGCGTGCTTAACCATTCACTGTTGAAATGGATCCTGGTCTTCGCGGGGTCAAGGATTTTGAAAATCTGTTCCTTGTAGGTCTCCGCATTCGCCAGCACTTCTTCTTCACTCAGTTGCTTTCTGGTCTCGGACCTTCCGGTCGGATCACCGATCCGGCCAGTAAAATCGCCAATGATTAGAATGACCTGGTGCCCAAGTTGCTGAAACTGGCGGAGTTTATGTAAGACCACTGTATGTCCTAAATGAATATCGGGTGCTGTCGGATCCAGGCCAAGCTTAACTCGTAAGGGACGATTTTCCTCCAGTGATTTTCTTAATTTAGTAACCAATTCCTCTTCCGGGATGATTTCTACCGTCCCACGTTTAATAATTTCCAGCTGGCTGGCCAGTTCTTCATTTAAATTCATCGTTAAACCCCCTTGATGTTTAATCATAGCACATACACCCAGTAATTTCAAGCAAACGAACCTCAACGGTTGGTCAAAGCGGGTAAAAACTCGAAAAAGCGTCGCTTCATTCAAAAGCTTTGTGCTATAATGATGCCAGGACTTTTCGCGATAAGGTTAATCAAGGAGGCGATTTGATGGCCCCCAGAACAGTGAAAAAACGAAAAATAAGTAAAGGCCGTTTGGTGGTTCTAATTTTATTGCTCCTGGGAATTGTTATTGGCGGACTTGGTTGCGGCCTGGTGGTAGCCTCGCTCGTTACCCTGCCAGAATGGGATCCCGACAAACTGGACGCCAGTCAGACCTCTTATATTTATGATTACAAAGGTGAGTTAGCTTACCAGTTGCACGAGGTGGAAAATCGGGAAGATATCAAGCTCAGCAAGATTCCCCCTTTAATTCAGCAAGCAGTCATTGCCACTGAGGACGACCGATTCTATCAGCACATCGGGGTAAACCCCTTGGCCATTGCCAGAGCTGCCGTGGCCAACGTCACCAGTGGTTTTGGTTCTCAGGGGGGCAGCACCATCACCCAGCAACTGGTGAAACAAATTTATTTCAGCAAGGGAGAAAAGACACTCCAGCGAAAAATTCAAGAAGCCATTCTGGCGATTAAACTCGAACGCCAGTACACCAAAGATGAAATCTTAGAAATGTACCTCAACCGCATTTATTTTGGCGAAGGGGCCTGGGGAATAAAAATGGCGGCCAAGACATACTTCGGCAAAGATTTAGAGAAGGACCGGATCACCCTGGGAGAAGCGGCGATGCTGGCTGGCTTGATCCAGAGCCCAGGCACCTATGACCCATACAAATACCCGGATGCCGCGAAGCGCCGTCGGGCAATTGTGCTGTCCCGGATGGTCGAGCTGGGCTACATCTCCCCCACCGATGCCCACAAGGCCAGTGAGGAAGAATTCATTCTCAATAAGAACCAGGTGGTAAAGTCTGCTCAACGGTATCAGTACTTTGTTGACCATGTAATCGATGAAACGGATAAAATCCTTACAGCCTTGGGCACATACGATAATCCGGAAGACATTATCTATAAAGGCGGGTTAAAAATTTACACCACCCTGGACCAAAAAATTCAGGCCGCCGCTGAGGACGTTTATAGCCAGGACAGCTATTTCCCGCCAAGTAAAAAAGACAAAATCGTTCAATCAGCCATGGTCGTACTCGACCCGCACACCGGCCAAATCAAGGCCATCGTTGGTGGGCGGAACTATGCTCAGAAACGCGGATTCAACCGGGCCACAGATGCTTTGCGTCAACCTGGTTCATCAATCAAGCCGATCACTGTCTATGCCCCGGCTCTAGTTAAGGGATATACTCCAGCTACTGTGCTTGATGATACCCTGACGTCGTACAAAAGCGCAGAAGGTACCTGGACGCCCAGAAACTACGACGACACATACCGCGGGCTCATCCGCATGCGGACTGCTGTCCAGTATTCGATAAACACCTATGCCGTGAAACTACTCAATCAGATCGGAGTGGGCGAGGGAGTAAAATTTGCGGAACAATTAGGGATCACGTCCCTGGTCAAGTCAGGGCCTAAGAACGATGTTAACTTGGCTTCAATGGCTCTGGGCGGATTAACCAAAGGCGTAACTCCCTTGGAAATGGCTGGGGCCTATACCGCCTTCGCCAATCAGGGGATCTACGTCAAACCTTTTGCCATCACCAAAATTGTTGACCGAAACGGCAAAGTCCTTTTCGAAAATCGGGTCCAACAGCGTCGGGTCATGACGCCCCAGGTGGCTTACTTGATGACCAATCTGCTGGAAACAGTCGTGCAAAGCGGGACTGCTACGTCCGCTCAGCTAGACCGACCCGTCGCTGGGAAAACTGGAACCACTGACGATGATTCCAATGCCTGGTTTGTCGGATATACACCGGACTTGCTTGCTGCAGTCTGGCTCGGTTATGACAATCAGACTGAATCGATGCGCGGCGTTTATGGTGGGAATTACGCGGCAAAGATCTGGCGGGCTGTCATGGCAAAGGCCCACGCCAATATCCCGCCGCATACCTTCACCATGCCGGAAGGTTTAACCACGGTAACAGTCTGTGCCAAATCGGGACTATTACCTTCTGCTTTATGTCCGGAAAAAGACCTGGTCCAGGAGATTTTCCCGGCTGACAATGTTCCGACACAGACCTGTAATGTACATGTGCAAGCCGAAATCTGCCCTGAATCGGGTCAACTGGCCACAATCTATTGCCCAACCAAAATTACCGGGGTATTTATCAAGCGGACTGAGCCTTACAGTAGCGAAAAACCCCCGCTGGATGCCAAAGAAGAATTGCCCCGGCAGAGTTGTCCCCTGCACGGTCCTAATGCGGGAGCAAATAACGGCTCCAGCCCTACCACGGATACGGGTAACCAGACAGGCTTAACCGTGACTGTTTGCGTTGATCCGCGCCACCGTGGACAAATCTTTCTGGCCAATCGACCCGGCCCAAATCAGAGTGGTGGATGTCCGAGTCAATACGTTCAGGAACGCGTGCTACCAACCAGTCAGGTTAATAAATTAAAATATTGTGATCTTCCTGAACATAAAATCCGTTGATAGAAAATAAGTTTTAATAAAGCTATATTCTCTAAATAATAAACACACAATAATAAGTGCCCGTTGCTCACTGTAGCAACGGGCTTGTTTATATGATTCTCTGTGATATTTACTTATTTTTCAGCTGCACGACGGTCACTCCCAGACCGCCCTCGTACGGCGCACCGGCTCGCTGTGACCGAACATAAGGATGGGTAGCCAGGTACTCCTTGATCGCTGCCCGGAGGGCCCCGGTCCCTTTCCCATGAATCAAGTAAACCTGCAGCAGGCCGGCCAGGTAAGCATCATCCAGGTACTTATCCACTTGAATAATAGCTTCCTCCACCGTTAAACCACGACAGTCCAGTTCATTGGCAATTGTTTTGGTCTTATTGGCCATGAGCTGACCGTTGCCAGCATAATCACGCGTTTCTTTCTTCTCCTTGACTTTTTTCAACTCGGCGAGTTTAACGTTAATCTTCATTATCCCAGCCTGGACCTGGACCTCGCCGCTGCTGTTAGGTTCGGACAGGACATAACCCCGCTGTTGAAGTTTGATAATCTCAACCAGGTCGCCGGGCTTCAACTCGGTCAGGTTGGGGGTCGTTTCAGCCAGTTCTGTCTGAGTCTGTTCATATACCTGGTCCTGCAGGCTTTTTAGCCTCTTTTTGGCCTCCTCGGCTGTTCGCACAGCCGCTTTTTCCGCGGCTTGGGTCCGCGCCCGCCTCAACTCACGCAGGATCTGGTCAGCCTCCTGTCGGGCCTGCCGGATGATTTGGAAGGCCTCCGCCTGGGCTTTCTGCAGCAGCCGGGTCTCCCGTTCTTTCCATTCCTGCCGCTTATCCTGGAGTTCCTGGGCGATACGGGTCGCTTCACTACGCAGCCGCTCTGCTTCCTCTCTTTCCTGCTCAATGACCCGCTGGTTCTCTTTCAGGTTTTGAATCAAATCCGCCACCTGCAGTTCTTCACCCGAAATGAATTGTTTGGCCCGGTTGACTATTTCCGGAGCCAGGCCCAAACGGCTGGCAATTTCGAAGGCATTGCTCCGTCCTGGCAGTCCGATCAGCAGCCGGTAAGTTGGCCTGAGGGTGCGTACATCAAACTCGACCGAGGCGTTTTCCACCCGCTCGCGGCTATAGGCAAAAGTCTTCAGTTCACTGTAGTGAGTCGTCGCCACCACTTTCGCGCCAACATTCTGCAGGTGTTCCAGGATCGCCATCGCCAGGGCCGAGCCCTCAGTCGGGTCAGTTCCCGCCCCCAACTCGTCCAACAGGATCAGGGAACGCTGGTCAGCCGACCGCAAAATCTGGACAATATTGGACATGTGGGAAGAAAATGTGCTGAGCGATTGCTCAATGCTCTGTTCATCTCCGATGTCCACCCAAACCTGTTCAAAGACCGACAACTCCGTGCCGGTTTGCGCTGGGACATGCAATCCCGCTTGGGCCATTAGGGTCAAAAGTCCAATAGTTTTCAAGGTCACGGTCTTCCCGCCCGTATTCGGTCCGGTAATTACCAGGATGTCAAAGTCCTTACCCAGACAGACAGTCACTGGCACCGCCTGACGACCGATCAGAGGGTGACGCCCCTGAATGATAGCCAAACAGCCATGTGCGTTTAGCTTCGGCTCTCCAGCGTCCATATTCTGGCTTAATTTTCCCTTGGCCAGCACAAAATCAATCCGGCCAAGATTTTTGATGGTCTCTTCCAGCGCCGCCGCCTCCACGCGGATTAAGGAAGTCAGTTCACGCAGGATCCGGGTAACTTCCTCCTGCTCCTGCAGTCGAACCCGACGCAATTCATTATTGATCTCAACCACCGCCATTGGTTCGATAAACAAGGTCGCCCCACTGGCTGACTGGTCGTGAACAATCCCCGCGAACTGGGCGCGGTATTCTTGTTTCACTGGCACCACGTACCGGTCTCCGCGGATGGTCACGATCGCTTCCTGGAGCAGCTTCTGGTACTCCGGCTGTCGGATGATCTGTTCCAGCTTCTCCCGACCCCGACTTTCCAGCCCCCTGATCTGATGGCGCAACCGGTTCAAAGCGGGGGAGGCTGTGTCTTTAACCGTGGCATCATCGGTAATACAGTCGGTAATTTGCTTTTCCAGAGAAGGGAAAACACCCAAGCTATTGCCCATCTGCCACAGGATCGTGTCCTGACCCGCCTGCCGGGTCAAAAACCCGCGCAGCTGGCGGATGGCCATTACCGTTGAGGCTACGTCTAATAACTCGGCAGGTTCGAGCACACCGCCCATTTTGGCCTTCCAAACTGCCGACCGAATCTCGCGAATACCTCTTAGGGGCACCTGTGGTTCTCGCCGCAGGAGGTCTTTGGCTTCCGAGGTTTCCCGCTGCCAGGCCAAGATTTCCGCCAGATTGGTCGAAGGTTTGAGTTCGCTGACCTGCTCCTGACCATAGGTGCTGGTACAGCAGTCTTGCAACATAGAAAGAATCTTGTCGAACTCCAACTTGGCCAATGATTTTGGGTTCACCTGTCCACCCCTTCAATATATCTACCTTGACTCTATATTATAATATTATAACAATTATAACACACCCCGGAAGTAGTGGGCCTTTGTAAATCCTTCGGGGTTTAGCGCTACTAGCTGCTCTCTTGCTTCTGTAAGATCAGCGTTGTCCCGCTGATCGGTTAGCCTGTCCAAGACTTGTCGATAAACTTGCACGACCTGGCGGACATACGCCGGCTCTTCTCGCCGCGCTTCAATCCGCAAGACGTGGATGCCCAGACGTTGAAATTCCGGCAGGTGTTCAATCAGACACATCACTTTCGGGTTGTGAATATACATTCGGCAGGCCTGGTCCATCTCCAGCGGGAAGCGAAAATGCAAACGGTCTTGCAGATAGTAACGCACCTTCTCGCGAACACATGGTCTGGTGCAAGCCTTTTCCGCACCGCGGTTCCCGAGCAGTGCCCCCACCACACAATGTTCGGAGACCATCATCGTCAGCGCGCCGTGTACCAGGCACTCCGTTGACACTTCCCATCGGGCCGACAGGTTTTCGATCTGCGTAAAATTTAATTCTGGTGAAAGACTAACCTGGGCGACACCCAACTCTTTTAACAGTCGAATCGACCAGTCGTTATAGATATTCAACGGGTAATCAGCGTAAATGGGAACCCGGGCCTTCTCCAAAGCCACCTGCAGGCTCCCCAGGTTTGCCACTGAGACCGCCGCTGGCCGCCACTGGTTGACCTTCTCCATCAATTTCAGCAAGTTTTGCCGTTCCGCCATGTGCCAGATCCTGGGCAGCGCCACGACGATCTGGCAGCCGCGTTCGGTCCCAAAGTTAATGATCTCCTCGATCTGTTGGTCGGTCAGTCTTTCTTTATGCCGGAACTGCTCCCCGCTTAAATAGAGCAGGTCTGCTCCTGCCTGGACCGCTAGGCGGGCAGATACCTGATCCCCAACTGTTACTGCCAGCAATGGTTTTTTTTCTGGTTGATGCAAAGCCGGCTGGTCAACGGGTCCAATAGCCGCTAACCGCCGCTGAAAAATATCAGCTGGAACAGCTGGCCGGTCAAAGAAACGTAAACGTTTCGCCGTTAGTTCGGCGACCAGGCGCCGGCGGGCCTCATTAATTTCGCTGACCGGCACCATGACCTCTCCGTTAATCTCCCAGTCCAGCCCGGCTAAAATGAACGGAGTATTCCCCAGGCGCTCTAACTGCTTTTTCAACGTCGCCGCCGTCAGCGGGTGTTTTTCGGCTGGGACGCCCACAAAATCAGTTTGCGTCCGGGCCTCATTTCCCTCGGGATCGCGAGCAGTCAAGACCAACGGGGAGCCAACGGCCACCTCCGCCCTGATGGTGATCGGAATCCGGCGTCCACCCCCCGCGTATGAGGCCTGGGCCATGGCAATCAAGCGGGCGTCATGGGTCTTAAAGACGCGGTCGCCCCGCTTCACCCGTCCATCCAAAACTAAACTTACCTCCTGGCCGGGCTCGGCTCGCTCCACCGCTCTCCCTTTCACCAGGAGTTCCTTTACTACTGTGCCGCAACGACCGCCTTGAGTAACCCACACCTCAATTCCATCACCAATCCCCAACTCGTCTTCCAGGCGCAGTCGGACTACTCCGTGCTTGGGGTCATAGTCGGTCACCCGGCCCAGAAAGACCCCCCGGTTGTTGGGCCGCTGATAACTTATCAGGTCACGACCGGGATTGGTAAATGAGCCTTTTGCAAAATTAGCTTTTTTGTTAAAGGTAAAACATTGTTAGTCGTTTAGATGTACTCTTTTTTCGCTAGATTAAGGTCAAAAACCAAACCACAATGTAATTTAACATTTTATTCCAGGC
>JABLXP010000032.1 GCA_013178045.1 Bacillota bacterium | reverse complement strand
CCGTTCGACTTGCATGTGTTAGGCACGCCGCCAGCGTTCGTCCTGAGCCAGGATCAAACTCTCC
Source organism: Bacillota bacterium (assembly GCA_013178045.1). NCBI lineage: Bacteria > Bacillati > Bacillota > Bacillota bacterium. Next base: position 17,651 of record JABLXP010000032.1, on the reverse strand, counting down.
GATAATCCCTTTATCTTCGAGCTCTTGGCTCTTGTTTCCTTCTGCCTTCTGTGTACCTCAAAGTATCACCGGGTTCATTCTTCCTGAACATCTTTCGATGTCCTTTCTTCCATCGGGCTTTCGCACAACTGTTTAGTTTTCAAAGACCAGTTCCTAGGCCGCCGACTCGCGACGTTTCTTATATTATCACAGCCAGCCGAATCATGTCAAGCTCTTTGGGCAAAAAGTTTTAAATTTGTTGATTTTGTTGACAACAGCCTCTCCGCCGATAATTATAACAACGAAGAGGCTGCACTAAGTCATTGAAGCCTATTTCTTTTTCTTTTCAATCTTGATCGCGCAGTCAGGACAGACAATCTCACAAATCCCGCAGGCGATACAGTTTTCTGGTGCATCTGGGATTACAGTCGGTGTGCTGTATGCCCCAAGCTGGTTTGACCAGATTAAACAACCCTTAGGGCATTTCTCCTTACACAACCCACATCCCTTACACAGTGCCGGGAAAAGGTGAAAAAATCCCTTTTCAACCTCTACGGTAATAACCTTATAGGCCAAGGACATCCCCTTTATTCCTCCTATTCCGAGTTTTATAAAGCTTGTTCTACCAGTTCCTTGCCACGCTCTAAGGCTTTGAAATTGAGTTCTTTAAGCTGCGGATCCTTCTCAAACTTGTAAGCCAGTTTGCTTTCCAGTGCCGCTTTGGCCCTCTCTATTGAGACGACTCCCGTTGCCCCGATTACCGCCCCCATAATGATCACATTAAACACACGCGGATGCAACTCTTTTTTTGAGACCTCGATGGCTGGAATAGCCAGAACCTTTTTGGCATTTTTCGGTAGGTCCTCTTCGATCCCTTCAATATAAGAATCATAGATAAATGTCGTCTCTGGTCCAACATAGACCTGCATCCTTTTGACTGCTCGATCACTCAAGGCCACCACAATGTCACCAGTCTTGAACTTAGGGGAAACGATGCGCTTTTCACCAATTTGAACAAAAGCAATAGAAACACCACCGCGTTGTTCCAGTCCAAAGTTAGGCATGTAAATCGCTTCTTTCCCCTCTTCATAAGCGGCTTCCGTTAAAATCTCGGCCACCGCCTGGACTCCTTGCCCACCCTCGCCGGCAATAGCGATTCGCACAGGCGCTTGCGTAGACACCACCTATTCCTCCTTCCTCCCAGGTACTTTCAATTCGCCAACCGGGAAATACTTCGTCATTTCTTTTTCTAAAAATGCCCAGGTTTCCCTGGCGTTAGTTCGCCAGTTAGTCGGACAGGTGGATAAAGCTTCCACAAACGAAAAACCTCGCCCAGCGATTTGATTTTCTAGGGCCTTCTTAATAAATCCCTTAAGTTGACGGTAATTAGCGACCGTGCCCCGCGCTACATAAGCCCCTTCCTGGGTAATCGCCGCCACCATCTCCGGACCACGCGTGGGGTAACCAGATTCATTAACATCACGGCCATACGGCGTAGTTTCTGTCTTTTGACCAGGCAGGGTACATGGTGATAGCTGCCCACCAGTCATCCCGTAGTTGGTATTATTAATCACGATCACCGTAATCTTCTCATTCCGCGACGCTGAATTAACCAGGTGTTGCGACCCGATCGCGTAACCGCCCCCGTCACCCATATAGGCAATGGTGATCAAATCAGGGTTGGCCCGCTTCATCCCCACCATTACCGGCGTGGTTCGCCCGTGGTGGGTCTGCGTAGAATCCACATCCAGAAAATCCCACGACAGCAAGGAACAACCTATATCACACCCGTAAACCACACGGTTCTGGATTCCTAACTCATCAATAGCTTCTCCCAAAGCCTTCAACGCGATACCATGACCACAGCCTGGGCAGAATTTATGGGGTTTATTATCCTTTCGCCAGGACTTGGGCATTTGCGGTTGAACTAACACTGGACTACCTCCTTCCTCCTACATGATCTCCTTAACTTTTCCGACTATTTCATCCGGAATGACCATAACAGCTGGCTTAAATAGGCTTTCGACCGGAGTGGACAGCCCGTAAAGTTCCTCACGCACCAGGCGCATTAACTGGCCCCAGGCTGATTCAACCACTAACATTTTACTGGCCCTGGCCGCCACCTTCTGTAATGCTTCACGCGGGAAAGGACGCAGTGTAATCGGGCGGAAAAGCCCAACCTTGATTCCTGTGGCCCGCAGCATAGACACAGCTTCTTCCGCCGCCCGGGCAACGATTCCGTGAGCCACAACAACCACGTCAGCATCTTCCGTCGCCACTTCCTTATACTCAATAACCTCAGGCTGAATCCTGTTATATTCGGCCTGCAGCTTGAGCACCACCTCGTAGAGCTCTTCTTCGATGCTGTAAATATTACAGAGGTGCTGAGCCTGCCGGTCTTTACCAATTTCACCCGGTAAGCCGACCAGTGGCCTCGGTTCAACCAACTCGATCCCCCGTTCCTCAGGGGTATACATGATGAGCGGCTCACGCATCTTCGCTTGATAACCATCACCCAGCACATATGTCGGAAAGCGATATTTCCAGGCCACATTAAAAGCTTTAATTACGTAGTCGTAGATTTCCTGATGGCTGGCGGTGGAGTACACAATCCGGTGACCTTCCCCGTTACCACCATAAGTAGTTAATGTGACCTCTTGCTGCGAATAGACCACTGTACCGGATGACGGACCACCACGCTGCTGGATGATCGCCACAAAAGGTAACCGCATCCCTTCGGCCATGCTAAACGGTTCCTGCATAAGGACATTACCTGGTCCAGCCGTCGCCGTAAAAGCCTTCCGACCGGCGATGAGCGCTCCATTGGTGCAGAAGCCCGCCGAGATCTCGTCTTCCGTCTGGAGAAACTTCCGATTGTATTTGGGCGCCAAACGCGTCCAGTAATGCATGATCTCGTTTTGTGGCGTGATCGGGTACCCAAACATGATGTCTGCTTTGGCGTTCAATGCCGCCCAGGCAGCAGCTTCATTTCCAGTCATAAATACTCGTTTACCACTTTGACTTACTTGCGTTGTCAATCACCACACCTCCTAGATTCCTTCTCTATAAAGTTTTTTATTTAAAATAATTCTGTCGGAGTTGGAAAATACATGACCTCACCAGTAGGTGCACGGCATAAAACGATGAATTATTCGTACCGGGTTTCCCTCCTCGTCAAAGGGGCCGATGCACGAGCTAAACTTCTCGTCGACAACAGTGGCAATAACTGGTATATTAAGGATCTGGGCCGCTGCAGAAACGATTCGCGCCCCCTGCTGAATTATTTCCAGATCGGTCGCATCGCCGAGGTGAGAATTATTAATCAAGCCATCAACTCGCCCCAAACTGCGCACATATTCCACAATCTCTTCCACGGTGGCCGTCATCGGACGGGAGATATTTACTACACAGTAAACTTTCAGCTCAGGAGAATCATACGCCCCCTCGACCAAATTTAAAGTCCGTGCGCCGTGGACACCATACCCCACATCCAGAATGATATCACCGGGTTTGCGTAAAGCCCACCGCATTTCCGGCAAAAGAACCGACCCCGCTTCACCCAGACCAGTGGTTTCTTTAGTTTCCCAGGCAATCACATTAATCCCTTTAGCCATCAATTCTTTTTTGATGGGACGGAGGGTATAAAAAGGTTCAACGGTATCCAAATCAACCAAGGTCACTTTCCGCCCGAGGCGAGCTAGATCGAGGGCACGGTTTACTGCGGTCTCGCTCTTGCCACTAGCATATTCCCCGATATATGCTTCCATTATTCTAGCATGAGAAACATCTGCGTTAGGTTTACCGATCGCCGTCACCTCCTGAAATAAACCAAACCTGGCTGTCATCATTTAAGATATACTAATTAGTATACTTTAACACTGGATCTCCGTCAATAAAGTAGGCACATTTTCACTAAAACTAATAAATAAAGGAAAGACCTCGCTAATGCGCGGTCTTTCCCCATTACACGCCCTTCAGCACGAATAATTATGCATTTGTCGTGAAAATTATGATAGCCTAACCGATTAAATAGTGTAGCACAATTAACAAAATTACCCCCGGCATTCCCAGGAAACCGGCCGTCAAAGCCGTGATAGGATTAATCGGCAGGTCAAAGCCAATATATTTACCCACGTAATTGATAACCCCGAGCATGAGCACCCCAACAACCGAGTTAAACAGTATTTTAAACACTAGTTTAATCGGTTTAAGCAGAATCTTTCCGATGACTGCCAGAATGAACAAGGCAAAGATACTGGCAATTAAAACATTCACAATGTCCAAACCGCTCACCCCCAGTAACATCTTATGAGGGCGATTACCAGAATATGCCTCTTAGCGCAGACAACTCCAGGGGTTCTCCAGGACTTCATTGTTTAAATTCTCTTCACGGGCTTTCTTAAGCAGATACTGGTACTTTTTTTCCGCTGCCCACAATTGATAAATAGCGTGATCGATTAGATCAGGATCAGCCGTATGTTCAAAGTACTCCCGGGCCGCTAACCATTCTTGTTTTGCCTGTTCGAGCATTTCTAACTGGAGGTTAGTAGCAACACCGGTCTGGTTACCCTCATCCTGAGAAATGAGCACAGAATCAGCTAAAGCCTTGAGCCACTGACGAAATGGAGGTTTCAAAACCCTCTCCCCCTCTGGCAAGACTCTTCCGAAATTATGTTTATGTTGCCAAGCAGCCAAAAAGACCGCTGAGTAGAGTATTGCCAGATTCGGTTGAGGCTAGTCCAAGTCAACAAAAAAGAGCCTCTGGCAGGCAGTGCTCTAAACCGTTTCGTCTACATTTCTCTTCTCCCCTCAAAGGCTTTATACAGAGTAACCTCATCAGCATATTCCAGGTCGCCACCCACCGGCAACCCATGTGCCAGTCGGGTGACCCGAATTCCTAAAGGCTTGATCAACCTGGCCAAATACATGGCCGTGGCTTCTCCTTCCAGATTAGGATTCGTTGCCAAAACGATCTCTTTAATTATCCCGTCTTTTAGCCGCGCCAGCAATTCTTTAATCCTGAGTTGATCGGGCCCGATTCCATCCAGGGGTGAAATTTTTCCCTGCAACACATGATACATGCCCCGATACTCCCGGGTCTTTTCCAGGGCCACCACGTCCCGTGGCTCTTCCACCACACACAGGATTGTCCGGTCCCTGGTTTCGTCCCGACACACGGCACAAGGATCAACATCAGTCAGATTGCTACAACTAGAGCAGTAACCAATCTTTTCTTTCGCCTCAACGATCGCCTCGGCCAGCCTTCTGGCCTCCTCAGTTGGTACCTGCAAGAGATGAAAGGCCAACCGCTGAGCAGTCTTTGGCCCAATCCCGGGCAATCTGGTCAGTTCGCCAATCAACCGAGCGATTGGGCCAGCATAGTACTGCATCCACCATCACCTCTAAAACAAACCGGGGATCTTCAGGCCGCCGGTAATCCGGCTCATTTCTGCGGCCACCATTTCCTGCGCTTTTCGCAAAGCCTCATTAACCGCAGCTATAATAAGATCCTGCAGCATTTCCACATCTTCCGGGTCAACCGCCTGGGGATCTATCGTCACCGAGACAATTTCTTGCTTACCACTGGCCACAACCTTGACTACCCCCCCGCCAGCAGTCGCCTCAACCGTTCGTGTTTGCAGCTCCTCCTGTAGCTTGGCCATGTCTGCCTGTATTTTCTGGACCTGTTTCAACATTTTGCCCATGTTGCCAAAACCCATAACCGCTATAACCCCCTCATTATATTTTTTAATATCATCTTATTATTCTTTTATCTCAATGACTGTCGGCCCAAAAAGCTCAATAGCCTGCTTAACCAATGGATCATCTTCAGGCTTACTGTTCACCGGGTTAGGCTCAACTGTCACGTCCTGCAGTATACAGCGTAGTCGTAATGGGCGTTTGTAAACAGCTTCCAAACATTTTTCAATGGTTGCCTTAATTTCTGGCTGTTCCGTCTTTTCCTTATGAAAGTTGTAGCCCGGTTTAAACGCAACCGTTACCACATCCCCCGTCACCCCAACGGGTTCAGCTACTATCAGAAATGCATGGGCAGCAATCTTGGCTTTTTTCACTGTTTCTAGAAGCAAAGGCCACTTTTCCACCACCTCGGAAGGGCTCACGACCGGGCTGGGTAAGGGTTCAACGGTCCTGGCTGGTTCAATTACCGCTCGCCCGTATTCACTTTTCCGTCCTTGGCTGGAAGTAGCCGGCCCGGTTCCGTGGAGCGTAGCCTCTTTCCTGGTCGGCGTCTTGAGCGGTACTGCCACCGAGCTCAGGTTTTGTACCAACTGTTCTAAACGTTCAACCCGTATTTTTAGCTCAGCTATCGATTCCACGTGGACGGGTTTAGCTATTTTCAGTAAGGCTACTTCCAGGAGCCAGCGCGGGCTCGTCGTCCAACGCATTTCGGCTTCCGCGTTGGTTAAAACGTTAATGCTGTTCATAATGCGGGTCTGGCCTAATTGTTCAGCTTGTTCTTTCATGCGGTTAAGTAAATCGGGATCAACCGGTAAAAGAGCCTCAGCATCTCCCCCAATTTGCACCAATAAAAGATTGCGCAAGTATTCAACCAGTTCTTTGACGATCTGCCGAATATCTTTCCCTTGGGTAATAAAATTGTCAAGCATAATCAGGGCCTGGTGGATATCCTGATTCACCAAGCAATCAACCAGCGCCATCCTCGCTTCATCACCCGTTACCCCCAACACGGTATTGACATCGTCCTCCGTCACATTCTCACCCGTGTAGGCTACACACTGGTCGAGAATGCTCAAAGCATCTCTCATCCCACCTTCCGCCGCCCGGGCGATTCGCCGCAGCGCCGCCGGGGTTACATTAAACCCGTGGTGGCTGGCAATCTCGACGAGCCGGTCTATCATATCCTTTAACCCCACTCGCCTAAAGTCAAAGCGCTGACATCGAGAAAGGATCGTGGCCGGAATTTTGTGGGGCTCAGTGGTCGCCAGAACAAACATCGCTTGGGCTGGTGGTTCTTCCAGAGTTTTAAGCAGAGCATTAAACGCCTCCGGGGTTAACATGTGAACTTCGTCAATTATGTAAACTTTGGCTTTGCCACTGGTCGGAGCAAACTTGATCTTTTCTCTCAAGTCTCTAATCTCGTCGATTCCCCGGTTGGAAGCCGCGTCAATCTCCAAAACATCCATCGAAATCCCTTGAGTGATGCGGAGACAATTCTCACAGTGGTTGCAAGGCTCAGCCCCCTGGCGGTCCAGGCAGTTAACCACCTTGGCCAGGATTTTGGCAACACTGGTCTTGCCTGTCCCCCGGGGGCCACAGAACAGATAGGCATGAGCGATTCGCCCCTGAACCACCGCATTAATCAAGGTGCGGGTGACGTGCTGCTGACCGACTACTTCTGAAAAAGTCTGCGGTCGCCATTCTCGGTATAGGGCTACGTAACCCACATCTCCCCCCCCTTAACGGCCCATCTAAAAAGTTAATCTGTTTCAAACCTGCTAATTACACTTCGCTATCTGCCCTATTTTTCCTCTTTAAAGCAATAAATATTTAAACGCAAATAAACAGCAATAGATGGCTGATTTAGCCATCTAAGTTAAAATTTTTTTAATTAGCCGTGCACCTACCGTCGAAATTACCTTCCGGGCGTTACCGGAGCAGTTAGCTCTGCTTAGGCACCCCCGCGGCACACAAGAATAATCCCTTAGTGCTGCTTCCTTCCGGACCTGACACGGTTCAGGAGTTCCCGTTGCGCAGGACCCAAACTTCCTCGCCACTTACCCCGGCCAGTCCCCACAAGATAAGGCCTCGGGTAGGAATTCAGCCCCGCTATAGCGGTTTGCGGGTACAGGGCACCGCTACCTCCCCGCCTAGCACGACTAAAAATTAACCTGTTAAATATTCAAAGATACAAGAAAATCCCTGGCCCATTCACTCAACTTTTCCACCGCCAAGGAATTTTGTCGTTATACAAGCGCAAAGTAAATTAGTTAATGGCGGAGAGAGAGGGATTCGAACCCTCGAGACAGGTTTATTGCCCGTCTACTCGATTTCCAGTCGAGCGCCTTCGACCAACTCAGCCATCTCTCCGCGCTGGTCATACTGGATAATTATCATATTTATCTTTCTGGCGGAGAGAGTGGGATTCGAACCCACGAGGCCGCTCATCACAGCCTACTCGATTTCGAGTCGAGCGCCTTCGACCAACTCAGCCATCTCTCCATAATATATAAATACTTGCTTCAATCTCTTAGACGACGAAAAAACTCAGACATAATCCGCCCGCATTCTTCTTCCAGCACCCCACCAATCACCTCAACTTGGTGATTAAATCCGGGGAACTGCACCAAATTCAACAGCGTCCCCGCCGCCCCAGCTTTCGGGTCTCTCGACCCGTAAACCAGACGTTGAATCCGCGCCTGGACAATCGCCCCGGCACACATCGGGCACGGTTCAATAGTAGCATATAAAGTAGCTCTCGACAAGCGCCATCCCTTAGTAATTTTCACCGCCTGCTGAATAACCAGGATCTCAGCGTGCGCTGTCGGATCCTGCCACGTTTCTTTCAGGTTGTGCGCCCGCGCGATGATCTCACCGTCACGGACAATCACTGCGCCAATCGGCACCTCTCCTTTGGCATAGGCTTCGCGGGCCTCAGCCAGGGCTTCCCGCATGTAAAATTCATGCCCCTGTGTTTCCGCCAATTTCAGCGACCCCACCACCAACATATCACCGCTAACCAATTCCCAAAAACCTGCAGGAGTATTATAGCTTATGATTTCATTAGTGTCAAGGAATCAGACCGACATGGTAGCTGTCAAGTTAAATTGGGGAACCCCAGAGAACCTTCTCCCAAGTGGGTCATTACATTTTTTAAGCGCTGTGCTTTTGAACAAGCAAGATCGCTTTTCCCCAGCCTGCAGGTTGTGCACAGGACACCAAATACAGAAGCAAAAAAGAAAAGGGGACAGGCTACTTTTTCTTTAAAAAAGTAGCCTGTCCCCTTTTTTATGCCTTTTTTACTAAATTCTCAGTTCTTTTAACTTACGTACCCGTTCACTGATGGGCGGGTGTGTGCTAAACAGGCTGGCTAAAGATTGGCCGGCCAACGGATTAACGATAAAAAGGTGCGAAGTGGCCGGGCTGATTTGCACAGGAACATGCTGAGCAGCCTGGTCCATTTTTAACAAGGCGTTGGCTAAACCACTGGTATTTCCAGCTATTCTGGCCCCAGTTTCGTCCGCCAGGTATTCCCTTGATCGTGATATAGCCATCTGGATAATCATTGCCGCTATCGGCGCTACAATAGCCAGGATAATCGAACCCAGCAAGCCGGCCCCGCTCTCTTCCTCATCGTCATTGGAAAGTCCCCCGAACATGGCTCCCCATTGAACCACATTGGCAATCATCGAGATGGCCCCCGCAAAAGCCGCAGCAATGGTGCCAATTAAGACATCCCGATTTTTGATATGCGCCAGTTCATGAGCTAATACGCCTTCGAGCTCGGTTTTATTTAACAGGTTTAATAGCCCTTCAGTCACCGCCACCGCTGAGTTAGCCGGGTTACGACCAGTAGCGAAGGCATTCGGCTGCGGCGAAGGAGTGATATACAAACGGGGCATCGGTAATTTAGCCTGTTCAGTCAACCTCTTGACCAGTGCATATAACTCCGGAGCTTCTTCTTCCGTCACCGGATATGACCCGGTCATCTTGATGACCATCTTATCGCTGAAGTAATAACTGAAAAAGTTCATTCCCATCGAAATGATAAAGAAGAGCACCGCTCCCGACGTTCCACCAACAGCGTTACCGAGGAGGACCAATAATATCGTCAGTGTTCCCATTAAGAGCGATAACTTTAAAGTATTCATTTTCTATCAACCTCCATATTGTTTGTTTTACCCACCAACCAAAAACACAGAGAGATACGAAGTCTGATAGAAACGGGGGGTAAGAAGCACGCCCAGCTTCTTAACTACTATCTGCGCAAGCCATTTCTTACGTACAGCTGCTGGTAAGTAATCCCTTGCCCCAACAATTTCAATATTATGGTTTTCGCCTGGCTTACGGCTTTCGAACAATTTAACTAAAGACCTGGGTTCCCTGGAAAGTAAAAAGTCTTCGGCTTCATAAAATGAATAAGACGCCGCCGCAACCAGACACAGTGCAATAATGATTATTCTGCATATTCCTCGCGAAACACCGTTCATAAAATGGCTCATCCTGCTAAATTTTTTCAATTAAATTATACAAGATACCTACTGCCTTTATCCACTCCCACGATAACTGATGCCCACTCCCTAAACGCCTCTATAGCTCATGAGCCTTAAACTTAAATTCACGACAAGGTGGGATTAAGCGGCGCTGGCTGTTGCTTACAAATGTGACCTTTGGAGTAATCCCCGAACGAAAGGAGGAAAAACCTAATGGAGCGGATGTTTAAGGTGGTTTTGACCTGGGATAATGAAGAACAAGTTTACGTTGTTAACCTGTCCGGCATTATTTTTTTGTGGGATTGCTAGGTTCACTAAGTTTTTTGACAGACCCAACGCAGTGGTTTTGCGGAAAAACCCACTCCCAGCAATTAGGAGAAGCCAAACGACCGGATGGAGACGCCGATGCCCTTGATTTGTGGTCGAAGCCAATTTTACACAATCAATGCATAAAATAAAAACCCGCGAATGCTTGCGGGATAAGCTTTCGTCTGGTGCGCCCGAAGGGATTCGAACCCCCGACCAGCGGTTTAGGAAACCGCTGCTCTATCCGGCTGAGCTACGGGCGCATACTTCACAGTGAGGTCAAAGTGAGAGGTCGGTGACCTCTCACTAAAACTGTTATGTGACTATTGAAGGTTTAAACATGAGTGGCGCGCCCGGCAGGATTCGAACCTGCGACCTCCAGATTCGTAGTCTGTTACTCTATCCAGCTGAGCTACGGGCGCAAAATATGGCGGAGAGACAGGGATTCGAACCCTGGAAGCGAGTTTAAGCTCGCTTAATCGCTTAGCAGGCGACCGCCTTCGACCTTCTCGGCCATCTCTCCGCGTGAGGATCAACTATTTAGCCACTGTTCAATTCTTATGGCGGAGGGGGTGGGATTCGAACCCACGGAACCCGTAAAGGCTCAACGGTTTTCAAGACCGCCTCCTTAAACCGCTCGGACACCCCTCCAGCCTGTTTGGCAGGCTTTCGTCCTCGCCCTTTACGAGTTACATCCTAGAGTATAGCACAGCCCTCTTGGGTTGTCAACAACGCCAAAAACCGCCTTTCCTGGGTTATCTGGCGATTCTGGCCAGTCCGCCCATGTATGGCCGGAGTACCTCCGGAATAATCACTGAACCGTCCCTCTGCTGGTAATTTTCCAGGATCGCTGCCACCGTCCGTCCTACCGCCACCCCCGAACCGTTGAGGGTGTGGACAAACTGCGGCCGAGCCTGCGGGCCGGGTCGGTAGCGGATATTAGCGCGTCGGGCCTGGAAGTCCTCAAAATTACTGCAGGAGGAGATTTCACGGTAAGTGTTAAAACTAGGTAGCCACACTTCCAGGTCGTACGTTTTCGCCGCGGAAAAGCCCAAATCTCCCGCACATAAAGTCACCACCCGATAGGGTAGCCCCAATCGCTGCAAGACCTGCTCGGCATTCGCGGTAAGCTTCTCCAATTCCTCGTATGATTCTTCCGGGCGGGTAAACTTCACCAGTTCGACTTTATTGAACTGGTGCTGGCGGATGAGTCCCCGCGTGTCCCGACCGCTAGCCCCAGCCTCTGCCCGAAAGCAGGCTGTGTAAGCTGTCAGGTAGATGGGCAGCTGGTCGTTGTCCAGGATCTCTCCCCGAAACAAGTTGGTTACTGGCACTTCCGCCGTTGGAACCAGGTAGTAGTCAGTCTTATCAACTTTAAACATATCCTCCTCAAACTTGGGCAGTTGACCAGTGCCAATCATGCAGTCACGGTTGACCATGAAAGGCGGGAAGATCTCTTTATACCCGTGCTCTGTGGTGTGGAGGTCAAGCATAAAATTGATCAGAGCTCGCTCCAACCGGGCCCCCAGCCCTTTGTAAACGGTAAAGCGCGCCCCGGCCAATTTGGCTCCCCGCTCAAAATCGAGAATGTCCAGGTCTTCCCCGATCTCCCAGTGAGGTTTCGGCGCAAAGTCAAACTTGGGCACTTCCCCCCAGGTCCGCACCACTGGATTGTCCGCCGAATCGGCCCCCGCCGGGACCGATTCGTGAGGGATATTGGGAATCGTCAGCAGGACCTTTTCCAGTTCATTTTCGAGTTCCTTAATTTCGTCATCGAGGTTTTTTATCCGTTGAGACACTTCACGCATCTCAATAATCAATTCCTGCGCATCCTGGCCCGATTTTTTCCGTCGGCCAACTTCCTCTGAAACCACGTTACGCCGGTTTTTTAACTGTTCGGCTTCAACCAGCAATTTCCGCCGTTTTTCGTCCACCGCCAAAAACTCGGCTAACCCGACCTGGGAACCTCGTTTGCGCAAGGCTGCTTCAACTTTATCTGGGTTACTACGAACAAATTTGAGGTCTAGCATAATGGTACTCCCTTGTCCAGATTTGCAATCCTCGCTGTCGCTTTCGGGTTCATTGCATTTTTATTCAAAATAATTAAAATTTCACCACTTTCACATTCAGTATTCCATCAACCTTACGCAAGTCCTGCACGGTTGTCACATCAACTTCGTTGTCCACATTGAGGGTCATCAATGCGGTTTCTCCTTTATGCTGACGCCCAACTTGCATCATGGCAATGTTGACGTTCTTCTGTCCGAGAATGATCGCAAAGGCACCAATTACCCCCGGTCGGTCGATGTTTTCCACAAAGAGAACATTTTCGGTCGGGGTAATATCCGTAGCATAACCATCTACTTTGACAATCCGCGGCTCATTGTTCCCCGAAAGCGTCCCCGCCAAATGCAGCCTGGTCGTCTTGCCAATCACATTGGCCTCTATGAGATTAACAAAGCCTTCTTTAGTGCGCTCATCTTTACTGGTCAGCACCTTGATACCGCGTGATTCGGCCAGGAGCGGCGCATTAACGTAATTAACCTTCTCACCAATCACCGGTTCCAGTAAACCTTTAAGGAAGGAAACTGTAACCATGTCAACCTCTTTCTTGGAAATCTCTCCGTAATACATTAATTCCACGCGCTCAACCGGTTCTTTTTCTAGCTGGAAGTAAAGTTTGCCTAGTTTTTCGGCTAAACACAGATAAGGTTTCACTCCCGCTAGTTCTTCTTCTAGCAGAGTCGGCAGATTTAAAGCATTCGGCACAATTTGCCCTTTCAGGGCATTGAGAACCTGCGTGGCAATCGTTGCCCCAACCCGATACTGGGCTTCGGCAGTATCAGCCCCCAAGTGAGGTGTCACCGCAATTTTTTCTAGTTGAAAAATCGGATTGCCCGGCGATGGTTCTTTTTCAAAAACGTCAATGCCAGCATAGGCCACAATTCCTTCATTCATGGCTTTGATCAGGGCAGCCTCGTTAATAATCCCGCCTCGCGCGCAGTTGACCACAATTACCCCGCGTTTGGCGACCTTGAATTGTTCTTCACCGATCATCCCCATGGTTTCTTCCGTCCGCGGTGTATGTACAGTAATGACATCTGAGCGACGGACCAGTTCGTTTAGGTCGGTTATCCGTTCCGCCCCAAAGCGTTTAAACCGCTCCTCGGTGATATATGGGTCATAGGCAATAACCTTCATGCCAAACGCCGCCAGGCGCGTGGCCACCATTGATCCGATCCGTCCCAGGCCAACAATTCCTACGGTTTTCCCATAAAGCTCGACTCCCTGGAAGGGTGTCCGGTCCCAACCACCGCTTTTTAACTGCTGCGTAGCCCGGGGAATATTACGGATAGCACTCAGAAGCAGGGCAATGGTATGCTCCGCGGCGGAAATAGTATTGCTCTCCGGGGTATTCACGGCCAATACACCGTATCTGGTGCAGGCCGGTACATCGATATTGTCAATCCCATTCCCCGCTCGACCGACTACCTTGAGCTTTTTGGCTTTTTTGAGTAATTCTTCATTCACCTTAATAACGCTTCTAACAATCAAGGCATCATAATCCTCGATAATATCAAGTAATTCTTCTTGTTTAATGCCAAAGCGAACATCTACCTCTAGCTCTTGTCTTAAGATTTCCAGGCAAACATCAGCGACCCGTTCTGCAATGATGACTTTCATTAGTAGCCCCCCCTTGTTTATATATTTATATATAAAATTTATATTTTATAATTTACTGTTCAACAAAACTTCCTGGGCGGCTTTGAGGCCAGAACCCAATTCAACTTTTCTTCCACTGTCCACCAGAGCCATTTCGATTGCTGCGATCACCGCCAGCATATCCAATGGCTGCACATAACCCAGGTGTCCGACCCGGAAGATGACATTATCAAGTTTCTGCTGTCCTCCCGCCACCACGACATTATATTTTTGCTTCAGGATCTTTCTCAGGTTATTAGCCTCGATCCCCGCTGGGGGAAGAACCGCCGTTACCGCTGCCGAAGCAACCTGGTCGACAGCTAACAGCTCCAAACCAAGGGCTTTCATCGCTGCCCGCACCATGTCGCGCATTAGCCGATGGCGGGCAAAGATCCTTGGTAAACCTTCCTCCTGAATCATCCGCAAGGACTCCCTCAGCCCAGTTAAAAGCGGCAGGGCCGGGGTATAAGGGGTTTGTCCCTTTTTCAAGTTTTTCAGCGCCGCTTTGACATCCCAATAATACTTGGTATTGGTGCTCTTTTCGGCAGCCATCCAGGCTTTTGGACTCACGCTCAAGAAAGTTAGACCAGGTGGCAGCATAAACGCCTTCTGGGCCCCGGTAACTACTACATCCAGTCCCCAGGCATCAGTCTGCAGGTCCATCGCCCCCAGGCCACTGATCGCGTCCACAATGAGCAGGGCCGGGTGGTCCCCCATCGCCTGGCGGATGGCCGGCAGGTCATTTACTACTCCAGTAGAAGTCTCGTTGTGGGTGACGATCACCGCTTTAATTTCCCCGTTAACATCGGCCGCTATTCGCTGCTGTAAAACCTCAGGGTCAATGGCCGTTCCCCAGGGGAAATCAAGCTTTTCCACCTTGATGCCAAACGAACGGGCAATATCAGCGAAGCGGTCCCCGAAGACCCCGATCGAGGCCACCAACGCTTTCTCGCCGGGAGAGAGGAAATTGACAATCGCCGCTTCCATTCCCCCGGTACCGGCAGCCGGAAAAATCAGAACCTCATTTTCTGTTTGGAAGACCTTTTTTACACCAGCAGTTACCTCTTCAATCAAGGCCTTGAACTCCGGGCCTCGATGATTGATCATCGGCTCGCTCAGGGCACGTAATACGCGCGGTGGTACTGGCGTTGGCCCTGGTAAATGCAGATACTGTTTTTCTAAAAACATCCCTACATCCTCCTGTTATTAAACTTATGGATAGCTCTGCTCAACTCAGCTTATCTCGGCAAAACTACACCTCCCTGGTAGTGGTCAAAACCCGGGGTTTAAACAAAAAACCTCTCGCTCCCGACAAACTCCTGTCAGGGACGAGAGGCTTTCCCGCGTTGCCACCCTTATTGACCACCGTAAACCAATGGCCCACTCGTTCATGCGTATCGGACATGACCGGAACAGCTTAGCTTCCAGCATTGGCCTGGACTTTCCGCTGCCGCACTTCGGGGTGGATTCGATAGTCTGTTATATTGGTTTACACCATCCACCAACTCTCTGCGATAACAGTTCTATCTACTATTCCCCAGCATCGTGTGTTCCGTATAGGTGATTTAAGTTATATTATACAATATTCAGATGCCAGGCACAACCTTTTTTAATGACTTTTTCTACGGGCCTCCTCAACCATGTTAACGAAATATTCATGAATTCGTTTATCGCCTGTTAGCTCAGGGTGAAAGGCGCTGGCCAGAAAGTTACCTTGTCGGACGCAAACGATCTTTTCCTCAAACTCGGCCATGACCTCAACCCCTGGCTCAACTGATTCTACATACGGCGCCCTGATAAACACCGCTCGGAACGGTTGGTTGCCAATACCTCTGACCTTTAGATCGGTTTCAAAACTATCGACCTGTCGACCAAAACCGTTTCGCTTCACCCGTATCTTCATTAACCCCAAACGGGGTTGGGTACTATTGACAATATCTTTCGCCAGGAGAATCATCCCTGCGCAGGTCCCGTAGATCGGCATCCCAGCTCTAGCCCGGTGCAGGATCGGTTCGAATAGTCCGAATTCATTCAAAAGCTTCCCGATGGTGGTGCTCTCCCCGCCAGGAATAATCAGCCCGTCAAGGTCTTCAAGATGCTCCACCTTACGGATTTCCGCCGTCTCGCAGCCACACTCATTTAACATGCGGCAGTGCTCAAGGAAAGCCCCCTGCATGGCCAGCACGCCGATTTTGATCTGTTTACCACCCACGTTCCTGCATCCTCTCTGCAGCTGATAAGGTGCTGATTTCGATACCGGGCATAGCTTCACCCAGGTCGCGGGACACTTCTGCCAGAACCTTCGGGTCGTTAAAGTGTGTCGTCGCCGCTACGATGGCCTTGGCCCGAGCCGCGGGATCTTTGGACTTAAAGATACCTGAACCAACAAAGATTCCGTCTGCACCCAACTGCATCATCAGTGCCGCGTCAGCTGGGGTAGCGATGCCACCAGCCGCGAAATTAACAACCGGCAATTTACCTGTTTTAGCCACTTCGACTACCAAGTCATAGGGAGCACCCATCTCTTTGGCGGCGGTCATTAATTCCTCGGCTGGCATATTCTGCAACCGGCGAATTTCACCCATCACCGCCCGCATGTGCCGGACGGCTTCCACCACATTACCGGTACCGGGTTCGCCTTTAGTCCGTATCATCGCCGCGCCTTCGCCGATCCGCCGCAGTGCCTCACCTAAGTTTTTCGCCCCGCACACAAAGGGAACTTTAAACTCGTGTTTATTAATATGGAAGAGTTCATCAGCGGGAGTTAAAACCTCACTCTCATCAATATAGTCTACACCCAAAGCCTCCAGGATCTGGGCTTCCACAAAATGACCAATCCGGGCTTTCGCCATAACCGGAATCGTTACCGCATCCATAATACGCAAGATAACTGTCGGGTCGGCCATTCTAGCTACTCCGCCGGCCGCTCGAATGTCAGCGGGAACGCGCTCCAAGGCCATAACCGCACAAGCGCCGGCCTCTTCCGCAATCTTCGCCTGCTCAGGTGTAGTCACGTCCATAATGACACCGCCTTTGAGCATCTCCGCTAATCCTTTTTTCACAGTCCAGGTACCTTTCTCCACCATTTCTTTCTCCTCCGTTTTTCAATTATTGCAAAAAGATAAAACTTATTCAACTCGTCTCTTGTCAACATTATTTGTAATTTTACTATATTTATATAGGCAACACAAGCCAGCTTAATTTTGGCTAAAATGGTATCACGCTCTATCGGAACTGTCAATATGCCTTATTTTGCAGATAACATTTGTTCAGAAACAAGCAAAACCCCAGGTGATTAACCCGAGGTTTCACATAGAATTAAATTCCGGCAACGTTCTACTCTCCCAGGGGCCGACGCCCCAAGTACCATCGACGCTGGAGAGCTTAACTACTGTGTTCGGGATGGGAACAGGTGTGGCCTCTCCGCTATCGTCACCGGAATTTTTTTCGTTTTGGTTGTTCTTTCAAAAC
>JABLXP010000031.1 GCA_013178045.1 Bacillota bacterium | reverse complement strand
TCTTGAAGGATTATGGATAGTATTTCTATCATGAATTGAGCTTTTTCAATTATTTTTGCACTCGACTTGACATAAGCAATTACTTTGCATAATTCCCGTTATGTAAAGCTTTACATAATGGCAAAACACACCGGTAACACGGCCCCCGGCCGGGTAAAATAACCATCACCATCCCATCAAACTTCATCACCCCGGCTTCTATCAGAGGTTTTTGTAAACGCACACAAGTATCATTCACCAGATAGCGAGTGGCAAAGTTATCGACAGCATTGACCACGACATCGTAGGGCCGGATTAATTCTGTAATATTGTCGGCGGAAGCCCGGACCGGGTAAGATGTTACTTTCACATCCGGGTTTAAACTGGTCAGCGTCAGTTTAGCCGATTCAGCTTTCAGCATGCCTAGCCGCTCTGTACTGTGGAGGATCTGGCGCTGCAGGTTGGAAACCTCTACCTGATCGCTATCTACCAGACCAAGTTCGCCAATCCCCGCAGCAGCCAGGTAATAAGCCACCGGTGAACCCAAACCACCAGCCCCCACCAGCAGCACTCTGGCTTGCAAGAGTTTTTGCTGACCCGCTTCACCAATTTGCTCCATCACTATTTGACGGCTGTAGCGATTAAGCTGTTCTTGAGTTAACCTGAGCATGCTAGCAACCCTCCCGAGTCTGTCAATTAAGACCCGCGTAATTCGTAATTTATACTAAGCCAGCACTTCTTTCGCCAGTTCCACGTAGAAATCGACTGCTTTTAAGAGCTTAGGTATCTCCACGTATTCGTTAGGCTGGTGAGCCAGCTTCTCATTCCCTGGACCAAACAGGATCACTGGCACATTCAAGGCTGGGACAAACACCGAGGCATCAGTGTAATAATTGACCCCCTGGGGTCGCAACAGTGTTTCCAGAACCGACTGGCCGGTGCGAATCGCAGCCTGCACCAGCGGCGAATTCACTGGGGTTTCCACATGTGTCTTGTCGTTGATCACCCGCATCTGTGCTGCAAAGCCGGGGATCTCCACGCTCAACCGGTCAAGCAGGTTTTTCAGGGTATCAAAGATCATCCCGTGATCCATACCTGGCACACTGCGGAAATCCACGGTTATGGTACACCGGTCAGGCACCACGTTGGTTTTCACCCCGCCCTGAATCGTCCCGATATTCATGGTCGGCCCGCCGAGCAAAGGGTGATCATTCACGGGAAACTTCAGATTGGCCAATCGGTTCATTAAAGCGTTCATTTGCCGGATGGCATTATTCCCCAGGTCAGGCATGGAACCGTGCGCCGTCTTACCAAAGGTCGTAATTTCGACCCAGAAGGCCCCTTTATGGGCAGTGAATAGCTTAAGGTCACTGGGTTCACCGATCACGATCTGTCCAACATTCCGTAGGTAACCCCGGGCAATCAGGTCCTGGGCGCCGGCGCCGTCCACCTCTTCGCCGGCGGTACCACAAATGATCAGGTCACCCCGCAGTTTCACGCCGGAACGGGCCAGAATGCCGGCTGCCACAACCATGGCCGCCAGGCCGCTCTTCATATCGGCCGCACCGCGGCCGTAAAGCCGGTCGCCTTCAATGACTGGCACAAACGGATCGCGCTCCCAAGCCACTTCACCGGGCGGGACCGTGTCCAGATGCCCGTTGTACAGCAAAGCCGGGCGCAGCCCGCTGCCTTTGAGCACCCCAATAAAACTTGCTCGCCTGTCCCCGAACTTGATCACTTCACAGGGAATTTCGTAGTTGTGCAACCGGGTGGCAACGAGCAAAGCCAGTGGTTCTTCATTCCCGGGTGGATTGACCGTGTTGTGTCGGATCATATCCATCAACAACCCGATTACATCATCATTAATCGGCAAACAGTTCTCCTCCCTCCACTAATTCACCTAGCCTGCTTTAACTGTTTTTTTCAGATAAGCGTCGTGGATCTGCTCCTTGGTGAGGGTGTTGTTTCCGGCGTTAGACATCACGATTTCACCCTTCTGCATCACGTTGACATTGTGGGCGATGGCGATGGCTTTGTGCGCATTCTGCTCGATCAGCAGGATTGTCACCCCCGCTCGGTTGATATCCACAATGGTTTCAAACAATTCCTTGATCAGGATTGGGGCCAGACCCAGGGAAGGCTCGTCCATCAACAATAACTGCGGATCACTCATCAGCGCCCGGCCCATGGCCAGCATCTGCTGTTCACCACCGCTCAGCGTGCCGGCCACCTGGTGTTTTCGCTCTTCCAGGCGGGGAAACAGCTCATACATCCGTTTGAGATTCCGCTGGACCCGCTGCTTGTCGCGGATTTGATTGGCGCCGATCAGGAGGTTCTCCTCTACGCGCAATTTAGGAAAAATCCGCCTTCCTTCCGGGACGACGGCCACCCCCTTTTGGATAATCTGTGCCGTCTTCAATCGGTCTATGCGTTCGCCGCGGAAAAAAATCTCCCCGCTCGTGGGTTTAACCAGGCCCAGGATCGTCCGGATCGTGGTCGTCTTCCCGGCCCCATTGCTCCCCAAGAGACAGGTGATCTGCCCGGCCGGCACCTGCAGATTAACATCACGCAGGACACGGATCGCGCCGTAGTGGGTGGTAACTCCTTTAAGCTCCAACATCTTCCTCTTCCTCCCCCAGATAGGCTCGAATTACCTCTGGATTGCTACTTACTTCCGCAAACGTACCTTCGGCGATCTTTTGTCCGTAGTTAAAACAAACCACTCGCTGCGCCAAGCCTTCAATCACGGACATATCGTGTTCGATGATCACCAGGGCGATATCCGGGCTGAGTTGGCGAATCCGCCGAATATCCTCCACCAGTTTTTCCGTTTCACTGGGATTCATACCGGCCGACGGCTCGTCAAGCAGCAATAGCTTGGGACGCGAGACCACCGCCCGGCAGATCTCCAACCGGCGTCGGTCGGCGTAGGACAGGTTTCTGGCCAGTTTGTCCTGCTGGTCCAGGAGTTCGCGGCTGAAGAAACCCATAATTTCCCGGGCTTTTTTGATCGCCTGCCGTTCTTCTTCCACCATGCGCCGGTGGCGTGTCAGCGCTCCCCAGAGGAAACTCTTCTGCTGGGCGTGCAGGCCCAACATGACGTTTTCTAGCACGTTCAGGCCCAGGAACAGACGACCGTTCTGGAAGGTGCGGGCAATTCCCAGCCGAAAGTTGATATCCGGCCGGGCTCCATTGATCACCCGACCCTCAAAAATGATCCGCCCACCCGTTGGTTCATAAATTCCCGAAAGCAGATTGAAAAAGGTAGTCTTGCCCGAGCCGTTGGGTCCGATAATGCCAACGGTTTCCCCCCGGGAGATGTAAAAGTTTATGCGGTCGACCGCGGTTAACCCCCCAAAGGTCATTGTTAGCCGTTCGGTTTGTAGTAGGTTCATGACTGCACCTGCCTTTTTGTCTACTTCAGTTATCTAGCTGCCCGGCCAGGTAACCCGCTCCCGTGCTGGTCACTTTTGCTGAACCGTCGCCAGCAGGCGTCGCCGAGGTATATTTTCGTGTTCGCGCCGGCAGGAGCCCGTCAGGCTTAAACAGCAGCATCAGCACGATAATGAAGCCGTAAAACATCATCCGCCAGTCTTCAAAGGCCCGGAACTTCTCCGGGATCACCGTTAACAAAATCGCGCCCAGGATAACCCCGGGAATGGAATCTATCCCGCCCAAGAGGATCATGCTTAACACCAGAATGGAATGGGTATAAGTGAAATTTTCCGGTGAAATAAAGCCAACCATATTGGCGTAGACCGCTCCAGCTATACCGCCGAAGAAGGCCCCGAAGGCAAAGGCCCACAGTTTGTTTTTCGTCAGGTCAATCCCGTAGCACTGGGCCGCCAGCTGGTCCTCACGGATAGCGTTCCAGGATAGGCCGACCAGGGAGGGGGAAACCCGGTAGACCATAAAAAGAGTTAACCCTGCTAATATCAAGACTAAAAAGTAGAAATTCGCTTGAAAGGGCAGAGTGATGAACCCCAGGTCAAGGGGGCGCCCCAGCGAAAACGACCCGATCTGCGGCGACGGGATATTAATTACCCCGTTGGTGCCACCAGTCAAACCTTCCAGGTTGATCAATAGTTGCTGAACCACCAGGCCAAAAGCGATCGTGACCAGGGCCAGGTAGTGACCGCGGACCCTTAAAGCGGGCAAACCGAGCAGAAAACCGAAGGCCATCGCTAACAAGCCGGCCAGCGGTAGAGCCAACCAGAAAGATACATCGTGCTTCAGGGTTAACAGTCCGGAGGTATAGGCCCCAATGGCGTAAAAAGCTGCGTAACCCAGGCAGACCAACCCCGCGTTACCAACCATCACGTTTAACCCCAGGGCCATGATCACGAACAGCCCGCTCATGACAGCGACCTGGATCCAGTACGGATTCTCGCGCTGCAGGAAGGGGAAGGCCACCAGCAGCACCGTCAGAATACCCAGAGCCACCCGGCGGTGACGCTGGAATAAGGCAAACAAGCGGGCGTAACTATCAGAATACTGGCGAATCCACCAGACCACTCCGCCGATAACCAACCCCAGCAGAGCCAGGACGATGAGTGGGTCTTCCACCCAGATTACCCCCAGGATGAATCCGTATAACAAGAGCATAATGAGACCAATGATTAACCATTCCCGCCACTTCGGCACTTCGCTCACCTCCATCCTACACCTTCTCGTAGACTTTCTCGTGAAAGATCCCAGAAGGCCGGAAGACCAGGAAAAAGATCACGATCAAAAACCCGATCACGTCCTGGTAGCGCGACCCCCCTGGTATAAACGCCGCGGCAAACATCTCCAGAAAACCGAGCAGCAGCCCGCCGACAACAGCGCCGTAAATATTGCCCAGACCGCCGACAACCGCTGCCGAAAAGCCCTTGATGCCCATCAGGAAACCCATATTGAACTTAATAATATTATAATACATCCCGTTTAACACACCGGCCACCGCACCCAGCGCCGATCCCAGCATGAAGGTGAGGACAATGATGCGGTCAATGTCCAGCCCCATCATCATCGCCGCCTCGCGGTCCTGGGAGGTAGCCCGCATATAGCGACCGTAGTCCGTTTTATTCACCAGGAAGTACAAAAAGACCACCAGCACAGCGGCCACCGTCAGGAGAAACAACTGTTCATACTTGATCAACACACCACCAAGGCTGAAATCGCCCGCCGGCAGGAGATCGGGAAACGCCTGTGGATTAGCACCATTCGGATAAAAAAGCATCACTGCTTCCCGCAGAATAATAGACACGCCCAGCGTAACCAGGAGGGTCATCAAATCAGGCGCCCCGCGCATCGGCTTGACCACCGACCGTTCCACGGCTGCTCCGACCAGGGCGCAGAAAATCATGGTCACAAGCAGCACCACCGCCAGAACAACGATAAAGTTCAATCCGATCAATCCCATCCCGCCCAGGATGCTGACTGTAATCAAAGCCACAAAGGCCCCCAGCATGTAGATTTCGCCGTGGGCAAAATTGATCAGGTCGATCACCCCAAAAAACAGGGTAAAGCCGATGGCTATCAGTGAGTACATGGCCCCCAGACTCAGCCCGTTCAATAACTGTTGGAAAACCACTGCAAATTCGGCCATCACTTTTCTCCTCTCTCTTACCTATTCGGTCAAAGGGAAACAGGCGCCGGGCCTTCTTACCCGGTGCCTGTCGCTTGCGCAGGGCAAATCCCTGTTTTGTGCACTAGTGCTCGCGAGTTAATCAGTTGAATAGCTTATTGGATCTTCTTATCCTTGACTTTCAGTGTGGATTTGTAGTAGGGTACCCATTTGCCGTTTTCACTGATGTAGGTGGTCACCAGGTCAGCCGTGGTCTGGCCATTCTGGTCAAAGGAGGTTTTGCCCAGCACGCCATTGTAATCCCTGGTATCCCGAATGGCATTGACTAATTTAGCCCGGTCTGGTCCGACCTTTTTAATCGCCTCGATAACGATTCCCGCGGCATCATAGGCGAAGGGACCATAAGCCTCGTAAGGTTCCTTGAACCCTGCTTCGTTATAAGCCTTGATAAAGGCCTGCCCCCCGGGGAGGTCTTCAATCGGCGCCCCGTAACCGTGAGCCAGCGTACCGGTAGCAGCATCTTTGGCGATCTCGTTGAAAGTACTCGAGAGAATCCCGGAATCACTCATAAAGATCGCTGGGATCTTCAAGTCGGCCATTTGCCGCTTAATCAAGGCCGCCTCGGTCGCCAGACCACCAAAGAAAATCATCTCCGGATTTTTCGCTTTAATTGTGGTTAACAGGGCGGAGAAGTCCTGTTGCCCAACCGCGATGCCATCATAGCTGACGATCTCGCCACCGTTCCGTTTGACTTCATCCATAAAGGCTTCGGCATTGCTCTTGCCGTAGTCGGTCTGGTCCTGAATCACGGCAAACTTCTTCAGCCCAAACTCGGTGGTGGCTTTCTTACCGGCCACCTTTTCCTGAATGTTGATATCACCGATCACGCGGGTGATTTCCGGGTAACCGTTCTGGGTGATCTTAGGGTGGATGGCCGCAATAATTACGGCTGGCAGCCCAAACTTGTGGAAAGCGTGGACACTGGCCAGGGCGCATCCACTGTTAAAATGGGCTACCGCCGCGACGACATCAGGATCAGAAGCGGCTTTGTTCGCCGCATTTACAGCTTGCGCCGGATCCGAGGCATCGTCCAGGACCAACAATTCGAGTTTATATGGCAGTTTGCCTGAGGCATTTGCCTGTTTGATCGCCAGTTCAGCAGAGTTCTTCATCCCCAGGCCAATTGCCGCATTGGGACCGGTAATCGGTCCGATGTAGGCGATCTTCACGGTCTTGGCTTGCTTCTGGCCGCACCCAACCACACCGAACGACATCACAATCAAGGAGAGGATCAGGAGCAGCGCTACGTATTTTTTCATCGTCTTTTACCTCCTTGGATTATTGAATTTAGAGCAATTATGACCTTCTACTTAATGACCCACCTCCACCCTTAGTTCTACTGGTAACCAAAAAAATAAAAAGGCCAAAGCCTTCTGGTTTGACCATTCAGACGCGGACATATAAATTACTCTCCCCTCACAACCTTGTTAAAAAGGTTGGGGTTCGTCCACATCCCCTGTCCTTTTACCTGAGAGATTATCCGCCAAACGAACGGACTTACTCCTTCGGTGCCCGAACATTCGGGTCTCTCCAGAGGTTTGTCGAGCGGTAGTACCATCCTCGAAACGAGAAGCCTGAGAGTTTCAAATCCAGGTCGGATCCCCTGAACTCTTGCCCCTTCGGCCAGGCTTAGCCCTTTCTCCTACCGCCTTCATCCAAGATATATTATTCACAATTATTTTCTACACAACTTGCTAAAATTCCTCCCTTAAAAACAAAAAGTTTCGCGCACTAGCGAAACTTTTCTGGTATTCTAATTTTTTGGAGATGGCATTCTTACTCAGACCTTGAACCCAATCCGCTGTCGATAACATTCAAGTTCCGGTCAAGTTGGACGACCACCATGAAGGGGCTACGGTTGCGGACCTGATAACGCATGTCCACAATTTTTACCAGGTAGCGATCACCCAGTTTCTCGTAAGTCAGATAAGGGTGGCGCGCAAACCCTAAAAATACTTCCGCGGCCGGCGCCCGCATAGCGGCAGTAACTACCGGGTCGACCTGAGGCTTGGGTAAAACCTCGCGCGTGGTTACCCCTCTATTCAAGTCAACATTGCCCAAAAACATGCTATTTTCTGTCTCCACGATAAAATTCCAATTACTTATCCCCACGACCGGTGGTAACACACTGACACGCTTTAACGCGTAATCAGTACCAAGACTGGTGACTACCTGGTGATACAGGTCGTGGTGCACCCAAACTCGGCCCCCAATATAAAGACCGACCAGCATAACGGCCCCCCATAAAAAGCGCCGTCGCTGCACGGAATGAACGCGGGCAAAGTATAAACCCAGGCCCAGGATCATGATGATCAGGGGATCAACGATCATTAAAATATCCCAACTGTACTTTGTCAGGTTCCAGGGGTAGAAAACCTGGGTGCCGTAGGAAGTTAAAAGGTCCAAGAAGACGTGCACCACAATCGCCGCCAGAGCATAACCATACGTTCTGGCCAGATTGACAGCGGGAAAAATCCGGCGAATGAACAGGGTAATTAGCCCGGCCAGGAGCGCCATTCCCCACAGCGAATGGCTGGGGCCGCGGTGCAGCGACAGGTAGTCCAGGTCACTGGACAGGCGGGTCACAATGTCAATGTCCGGCACCTCTGCGCCAAGGAGAAATGTCCAGAATCGAGCCTGGGCAAGCTGCCTTGATTGTTCTTCCTTAGTCGTACACAACCCGGCCATAACCGCGCCAGCCAGTCCATGGGTCAAGTTGTCCAAGCTTCGTCACCTCTGATCAATTGATGATCAATCTTTTGCTAGTTTACCCAGAATAACAAAGCTTTACAACCAAGCATATATTCTCCAGCATTTGAAGCCGCTTATTTTCTCGCTTTTGTTGGACATTTTAGAGATGTCCCGCATATGTTAGAGTGATACCTGACAAGAAAAGGAGGTTATCCCATGGTTGTTGCCCCGTCCCCCATCCTGCGTCTCGGCAGCACTGGTCCTGACATTATCCGCCTCCAGGAGAGATTGTGCGAACTCGGTTTTGACCCGGTCATGACTGACGGGATTTATGGCACCCGAACCTTGCGGGCAGTCCGGGCTTTTCAAAGAAGTGTTGACCTGCCGGCAACCGGAGTGGTTGATCCAGCGACCTGGCGGGCACTGTTTCCCTCATCCCGGCCTTTACCCACCACCAGGCCGGTGGCCATCCGCGTCTTGCCCAATGGTCTGGTCCTGGCTCTGGCGACCCGGAGATTTCGCTATCAGCTGGGAGATGCGATAGAAATAATGCTGACCAAGCTCAACCTGAGTCAAGAGCCAATTACGCTGGACTATTCCTCCAGTCAACGCTTTGATTTGTTAATCCGCGATTCCGACGGGAATCAGGTCTGGCAGTGGTCTGACGGTCGCGCCTTCCTATCCGTGCTTGGACAGGTGGTGCTGGCACCAAATGAAGCCATAACCTATCGGGCAACCTGGAACGTCCCCCCGACTGCTGCGCCGGGCTCCTACACCATTGTCGGCTGGGACACAGCCACCCAGCTTAGCCAGTACCACCTTCAGATAACAATTCAAGTGGTTTAGGGAGCGGCTGAAACCGGGACTTGATCTGTCCTCCATCATATCGGAGAAACACGTTGCCCAACCAGTTATGATCTTCCTGCGGAAAATCCAACCGTATAAAGCTGCCCCGGCTTTCCCGTCGACACAATGAGGCCTCAACCATGGCCCGCGCGGTCAACAAGAGATTGCCGACCTCCCACCACGGCAGGAAGACAGCATTGTCTTGGGGTCGGCTATCTGACCACTCATCAGCCAATAGCTCTAACTCTGTTCGGGCAGCCAACAACCCGGCCTCTTCACAACCAACAGCAACTCTCTTCCAAACTATCTCCTTGATTCGCTGCCGCAATTGGGCAGCGACCTCATTTCCTCTGCCTGAACCGGCTGGTGGTAATTTATTTAACTGTTCTTTGGCCAACTCAAGCACGATTTGTGTTTTAGGTTGCCGATTGACTCCTGCAGCCGCCAGGCCGGCCCTGGCCCCAAACACCTGGGTCTCGGTCAGAGCATTCCCTCCCAATCGGTTTGCTCCATGCACACCACCGGCGGCCTCCCCGGCAACAAAAAGGCCGGCAAGATCGGTCCTGGTCTCCGGGTCTATAACCACCCCACCCATGATATGATGCGCTGCCGGTGTAACTATCACCGGCTCCCGGTGCAGATCTATTCCCTTGTCGGCCAGAGACTTCACCAGATGTCCATAACGCTCATCCAGCCGAGCTCCCATCTCCCGACAGTCCAACCAGACTCCATCCTCTACCCCACGACCTTCCCGCACCTCATTGAAGATTGCCGCGACCATGGTATCGCGGGTAGCCATATTCCCACGCACCGGATCATAGCGGTGCATAAAGGCTTCACCAGCGCAATTGCGCAGCACCGCACCGAAGCCGAACATGGTGGTCTCCATTGTTAGGCGGAGAGGTCGAAACACCATGGTGGGAAAGAACTGCACAAACTCAAGGTCGACCAATTCCAGGCCGGCCCGCAGTGCCAGAGCATAAGAATCAGCACTCAGGTCAGTAGTATTATTATGCCTCTTAAAAAGGGCTGTTCCACCACCACCAGCCAGGACAATGGTCGGAGAGGCCACGGCCAGGAACTCCTGCCGCTGTCGGTCAAAAGCGAGGGCACCGATCACTTGCTGCCCATCAACCAGAAAATCAATGACCACCATATTCTCCAGCACACAGACACCCGCTTTCCGACAGGCAGCCGCCAGCGGATTGGTCAAGGCCAGCCCGCTCAGATTTGGAGGTTGTTGACTGGTATCAAGGCGGTAGCTCCGGGGAAACGAGTGCCCGGGGCTCTGTGTAGGCGCCAGTCGTCCATTTCGAGTAAAGAATTGGACTCCCCACTGCTCAAGCTCCATCACCCGCCGCCCCGACTCGTTCGCCAGGGTCTCAACCAGATCATGCCGGTTAATGTATCGGCCGCCGGCCATAGTATCGTGAATAAATGCTTCTACCGAATCTTCAGGAAAAACACCCGGTACGTACGCTGCAAAGTTAGTCACCGCGACAACTGTGTTGCCGCTCCGCCCCAACCGCCGTTTACAGATGAGCAGCACCTCACTACCAGCCCGCCGCGCCTCCAGAGCCGCCCGCATACCGGCCGCCCCACTACCAATTACCAGGACATGCGTCGTCAATACCCGCATTCTTCTTCCCCTCCTCCATAGAAAACATACCAATTCAGAGGTTTCTCTGAACCGACGGAAAAATCCTGCTCAGCTGAAAGATTCTTTTGTTGCCATATATTGACACACTTTGCTTTTGTCTTCCATATATTGTAATGGGCTGCAAGTGATATTTTTGGATAGAAAGGAGGGAGCAAATATGGTAAACGAAGTAAAAGAATTTGAAACTGAATGGTTTCCCGGTAAATTTGTCTGGATTTGGTTTATCATTATTATCATTCTTATTTGCAGTTTATTCAAACGCCCCTGCTGATCCCTAGATAACCAATAATCCGGTCTGAGACCTCCTGTACCAGGAGGTCTCAGACTAATCAACCAAAAAAGGGGCAAGTTTTCTTGATAAATGCAAAAAACATGCCGTTATAACGACATGTTTTACTCGTCCTGCGATCGCCGTTTTTACTGCCCGTTCGTTTATTAACAGATTAAGGAGCTTTATCAAATATTTGACCTGTAGGTACATTCTCATGAGCAGGCATATGCAAAAACCCAGAATTTGGTTAATTTTTTTTGTCTTCTTTACTATAACGAAGAAATTTAATAATTCTAATGCCCCTCAAATTATTTTGAGGGGCAGATATTACAGAGTTTTAGCTGTTTGGGCCAGTTTTTCTGCAACCAGGGCCATTTCTGATATCGAGGCGGTAACCTCTTCAGTTGCGGCAGTTCGCTCTTCGCTTTGCCTTAGAGTGCTAGCTGAAGCTACATTAATCGCTTGAATCCTTTCGTTAATCTTCTGAGTTAATTGACGGATACGATTGGCTGTATCTTTTTTCGAAAAAATCTATGGTACTTTGGGGTTTCTTGCTATTCATCTCGATGCAATAATTTGAAGGAATCTCAGAACATCTCGTGAATCCCGAAACTGATAAGAGGCCGCGGTAGTTTTCTTGGATGCTGATACCAGTACCCCCAGACCTTTTTCCCGGACTGCCCTGAAAGCGTCTTCATCAGTGGTGTCATCTCCTATGTAGACAGGGTAAAATTCGGGATTTAGATTCATCAGATATTCTACCGCTTTACCCTTGTTAACCGTCCTTGGGCGCACTTCAATGACTTTTTTGCCAGCCAGAAACTCCAAATCATTTTTTACTGTTAGTGGCCACACCGCCGTGATATAATTACCTATCACCTGTAACGCCGTTGCCAGATTAGCTAAACGGTAATGCAAGGCAACTGCCGTTCTCTTTTTTTCCACCAGAAAGCCATCCTGATCCGCAACACAGCTTAGAGCCAGTCCGGCAATCGTCTCCAGTACAGGCGCTATCTCCTTTTCCTCAAATATTTTCAATATATCGCCGCCCGTAGATACGATTTCCGCGCCATGACAGCCAGCAAGATAAACCCCATCAACCGGGATTAATTTTTTCAGGTCATCCGTGTCCCGGCCGCTTAATACGGCCAATTTAACTTTTGGATTTCTCACCAGACGTCTCAAGGCTTTTAAAAGTCCTCGACTCGGCAAGGCAAATTCTGGCCTTTCTCTTATGGGTACCAGCGTACCATCGTAATCAGTCATTAGTAGTAATTTCGGATATTTTAAAACCAGTGTTGCCAAAAAATCTGGCGTCCCTTCCTGTAAGGCTGGTAACTGGCTCATGCAACAGCACCTCCGGTACAGCTTTTGGAGACAGGACATACCTGTCCTTCGCTACATCATATAACCAGTTTTGCTGAATTTGCCGCCACCACCAATAAATATCCTGTTCCCTGATGATTCGGTTCAGAGCAGCTAACCTTCGTTTCTTTTCTGAAAGTGGCATTTCCAGCCCCCTTAGGATTTGGGTAGCCATTTCGCGAGGGTTATACGGGTTGGCAAATAAGGCATCCTTTAGTTGACTGGCTGCTCCGGCGAAAGGGCTCAGCAATAGTACGCCAAGATTGTTGGCATTCGCCGCCACGTATTCTTTAGCCACGAGATTCAACCCGTCCTTTACCGGGGTAACCAAGGCCATATCGGCCGCCAGGTAATGAGCGACCAGTTCAGGTTTGCTCAAGGGTTGAAACACATACTTTATCGGAACATGATAATCTACCGTAAAAGCCCCGTTAATGCATCCCACCGTTTCCTCGATTTGCCGCTTGAGTTCCTGGTAAGCACGAGTATCGATCCGGCTGGGAACCACAATCTGAATAAAGGTTATTTTGCTCCGATAATGAGGATAGTTCTCGAGCAGCCACGCAATTGCTTTTATCCGTTCAAGGATACCCTTGGTGTAATCCAGGCGGTCAACACCAACAAGCAGATAGTTTCCCCCCGCCGTGCGCCTGATCCGGGCAGCTTTTCTGATTACTTCGTCAGAACTTGCCAGGAGGTCAAATTCACGCCAGTTAATACCGATGGGTACGGCAACCACTTTTGTTTTTTTGTCCGCTCGATAAACAGTTCCATTTAAATAATCCACCTCTGTTCCGACAATTTCTTCAACCGCCTGCAGGAAATTCTGAACGTAATTTCGCGTATGGAAGCCGATTAACTCGGCTTCCAGCATCTTGAAGATGTACTCCTTAGCCCATGGCATTACGGCAAATATTTCCGCAGGCGGGAAAGGAATATGCCAGAAGAGAGAAATTTTCGCGAAGGGCCGATGCTGGCGAATTAGGCTTGGCAGCAGAGCCAGGTGATAATCGTGAATCCAGATTAAATCATGGGGTTCTGTTGTCTTTAAAACAACTCTGGCGTACTTTTCATTTACCTTACAGTAAGCCTGCCATTGTTCCTCATGAAAAACAGTTTTTTCAATAAAATTATGGCATAAAGGCCACAAACAGCTATTAGCAAACCCATCGTAATATAAACTAACTTCCCGGGGTGAGAGCATAACCTCATGAAATACGTATTCCTGTCCACTCGCCGGCATCGGCCAGGACATACCTAAAGCCTCCTCTTCCTGGCCGTACCGGCCGCCCCAGGCTATCCAGGCCCCGCCTTCCCGGTTAAGAACAGGTTCGACTGCCGAGACTAAACCGCTTATAGACGGTATCGCTTGTATACCGTGGGGAGTTTCTTTAAAGGTACAGGCTCCCCGGTTGGAGATAACTACCAGGCGCCCATTTGATTTCGCGGCAAGAGGTTTTACTAAACGCATTGGTTCACCTCCTACTCGAAAATCACTTTACACATAAAATAACTCCCTTACATGCAGGCAAATTTCTTCTCGCTCACTGGTTTATTCTTTTGCTGGAAAACCTTTTTGTAAACTTCCAGGATGGTCCTGGTCATAATTTCCTTGGTCCAATACTTCTCAACCATCCTCCTCCCCCGCCGTCCCATCTCCTGGCACAATTCGGGATTGCGGAGTAAATAGCAGCACCGGTCTGCCAGTTCCTTTTCATTGGCCATTGATACAACAAAGCCGTTCACTCCGTTTTTAACGATCTCCGGCATTCCGCCTGCCCGACTCACCACAATGGGTTTTTCCGTGGCCATACTTTCCAGCATCACCAGGCCAAACGGTTCTTCGAAACACGACGGATAAATACAGAATTCAGCCGCTTTGTAGACCAAAGGCATCTGTTCCCAGGCAAACAATTTAACAAAAACATGTTCGGTAAGATCAAGTTCCTTAATTAATCCCATTATTTGTTCAACATGCTTTTGCTGGTGTGAACCCCAATCCACGGTCTGACTGGTGCCAGCCAGCACCAGTAAGGCATTCGGAAATTCTTTTCTGATAATATCGAGGGCTTTCACACTGATATGGCAGCCTTTATCAAGGCTCATTCGAGCCGGATGGAAAATAACCCGTCGCCCCTCAAATTCCGGATACTTTACCTTAATTTCTTCGCGGTCCTGGGGCGTGGCTGGACTGAATCGTTTTAAATCTATTCCATGATGAACAGTAACAATTTTCTCCTTATTGTAGCCTACCTTGACCAATTCGCTTTTTATGTAATCACTCACTGCTATAACCGCGTCCCAGTAATCGGCCCGCTCATTCATTTCCTGCCACGTTTCATCATCGTCAGCCCACACATTGTGGGCTGTCAAAACCAATGGCACGCCGCGCGACTGTTTTATCTCATAGAGGATATCTGCATGGGCAGGACTGAAATAATGCATATTATGGACATGAATCACATCAGGCTTAACTTTATTGATAAAACTCTCAATTTCTTCCCTTATCTCCCGGACCTGCCTATTGATCTTATCTGGAGATAAGGCATTCAAATCCATTAAAGGGGTTCTTTTAATGTACATTCCCCCATACCAGTCTTCTTGCTTCACTTTCGGAACCGAACCGGTCAATAAGCTAACCTGGCAGTTATTTTTAACCAACTCCGGTCCCAACATAGCAAGGTGGCTTTCTACTCCTCCGATTATCGGTGGAAAAGCCCAGTGTAGTTGAGCAATGCGCATTAAAGAATCCCTCCTTTTTTTGATAAATTTTATATAAAATATATAGTGAAGCTAGGAACTAAAAAGGGAGACAATGTCTCCCTTTGGTGGTTTTTATGCATTAAAGTCATAATAAAAGTATCCTTAATTAATTTCAGCAAGAAATTAATAAGGGAAACATTTATTTTCACTCATAATGCATATTATTATGCTTTTTTAAGCTAAAGAAAATACTTTTAACCTACATCACCTGTAATATCTCTGCCATATTTATCCTCCATTTGCAGAATCAATTTTACCCCTGGCAAATTAACACCCTTTTCCTCTACTAAAAACTTTATTCGCTTGATCAACTCTATATCATCAGAAGAATAAAGCCGGGTATTGCCCTGAGTCCGAAACGGCTTAAGCAAACCTGCTTCTTCCCACTGTCGTAAAGTTCTTATGTTTACACCGGCAAGGTGAGCCGCGATACTTATCTGATATACCCCTTGATTTGGAGAAACCTGAACAACCATTAAGCACCCCCTCCCCTCCAAATGATATATTTTCTACTATATTATTATTATATTATATTCCCAGTAAAGATCAATATTTTACAATTTACTTAGTATATTTTATCCTAATATATTGATTGCACCCCTCAGTGAAGTTTGTTATACTTGGCTTGAATGTAAAATTTATAAAAATTTATAACATCGACTGGATTTATTTTTTAGTGAGGATGATGAATTGCATGATTAGTATCTCAGAATTAAACATTCGTCACGCTGAGCCTTCCGACTATCTTTCTATTATTGCCGTGATCAATAACTGGTTTGGAGGAAGAAATGTTGCCGACCGATTGCACAGGCTTTTCTTCACACACTTCCGCGACACCAGTTTTGTTATAGAGAAAGACGGGTTCTTAATTGGATTCTTAGTCGGCTTTTTATCACAAACCTATCCCAATGAAGCCTATATTCATTTTGTTGGCGTTCATCCCGATTACCGAAAACAAAATATCGGGCGAACATTATATAACCTCTTCTTTGACGAAGTCAAGAAACATAATCGTAACACTATCCGATGTATAGCTTCACCAGTGAATAAACTATCAATAGCTTTCCATTTAGCCATGGGATTTGAGATTGAACCCGGCGATGCTGAAGTCGATGGAGTACAAGTATTTCGAAATTATGATGGTCGTGGAGGCGACAGGGTATGTTTTATTAAAAATTTACATATTAGGGAATATATGGAAGCTATGGGGATGGTTTAAATATTTATTTCCTTTTTTCCCATAGCGGTCAGGTTCTCGTGGCCCAACAAAGCTACGACTTTGACCGCATCTACTCCTTTGTTCAAATAATACGTCTATCCTGACGGTATAGGCGTATTTCTTCACCATCTGCTGGACGCCCAGCACTGTCAGCGGTCCGCGCTGGCCGAGAAATAGCTCTTTACGGCTGCTGTTTCTCACTGCCAGGTAAGTCGCGCAGGACGTCGCGCACTTTCTGCGACACCGGTACCTCCCGTGTCTTGTTGCCTTTGCCCCGCACGGTTATTTTGCCTGCCCTTTCTTTCAATTCGAGATCGCTCAGCTTCAGAGAAACCAACTCACTTACCCGCAGGCCGCAGTACATCAAGGTCATAACAATTGCTAGGTTGCGTTTGTTACTGAGGAGAGGATATTTATTAGATAATATTTTTAGATAATATTTTTCCTGGCGAATTTTTGCAGATCAATCGATGCACCCTCATACTTATCGATCTTTTCTATAACTTCTTCCAGATTGGCGCCTTTGATCGGGCCGAGCTGCGGTTGGCCAATCCGGTAGGCCTGGAGTGTTACTCCGTCATCGCTGTTGATCGCCCAGCACTGGTAATACCTTGATCTCAGCATGAGTAACTCCTTCCTTCTTATAAAATTGTTGAAATTGCCAAAAGGAAATAGCCTACCCGTTCTGGGGTAAGCTATTTCTGACGATTATTGTATGTCAATTATTCGACTCGTGCTTCTAGGTTCCAGTTTAGGTAACCTGATGCACAATAAGCCGTTTTCGTATTTGGCGGTAATGTTGTTCGTGTCTACATTATCAAGTCTGAAACTTCTCCTGATAGTACCGAACCGTCTTTCGCGGCTGATGTACCGCGAATTTTCTTCCTGCTTTTCTTCCAGACGCTGAGCTGTAAGCGTAAGGTAATCGTCCTGTACAGCGATTTGAATTTCATCTTTATTAAACCCTGGCAGCTCAGCTTCAA
This sequence comes from Bacillota bacterium, assembly GCA_013178045.1. Lineage (NCBI taxonomy): Bacteria > Bacillati > Bacillota > Bacillota bacterium. Next base: position 518 of record JABLXP010000031.1, on the reverse strand, counting down.
TGATGTATTCTTTTTCTGTTTCTTTGATGTCAGTCCTCATGTGTCTATCTGTTGCGAAGAAAGCTTGCTCGAAAACATCATCCTCGAAGAAACTTTCCAGAAGATTACGGAAGCTGGATACGGTTCGGTCAAGTGTTCTTTCTATATTCCGCTCTAAATTTCTTTGTCTCCCGAATGGTATCAATCCTCTAGACATCTGAGCATTCCCCCTTTCAAAAATTTTATTCTTATTCCTGATTTCGGTTTTATTATACGAATTAAGGTCAGAAAAAGTCAAAGTCAAATAAGGTCAAAATAAGCTTTTTGTGATTAAATATAGTAAATTTTTTGTTTTTTTATATTAATTTTTTTTATTTATTTTAAAAATCTACTAATTTTGGCGTTGCTTAAATTGCTAATGTCAATCAAATAGTTGACCACCACGATAATCAAAAATTTGACCACCCCAAGGCAAAAATTTTTGTTGTTTAGTTAGCTTGGGTGATGTCTTGTTGTTTTTTGCTCTCCTTAAATCGGTA
>JABLXP010000030.1 GCA_013178045.1 Bacillota bacterium | reverse complement strand
CGCTTAGGCTTAAAATCTCTGCTGCTTCGCTGATGGTCATTTTCCCGTCGAGTAAGCAACGGGCCACATATAGCTTGTTTCGTTCATCCTGTGTCATTGATAATATCATCCTTTCATTTTAACCGAAGTGACATTTTCTCAGAAATATTTCAAGGTGACATTATCACAGAATGAACACACAAAATAAGATTGACCAGGTTCACAGGATGAATTATAATTTCCTTCAAGCATATGTAACATACGTTATTACTTATAAAGAATTGAAACTATAAAGTTCTTGTATGTGGTAGCCTACCTATAAGGATTTCTCTTCCCCCACCACCTCCACACACCCGAACCCCTGGGCGTTTTTCCCCCCCAGGCCCCCGTCCACCGCCAGCTGCAGCAGGGGTATGGGGCCAGTTAGAATCAGCTTACCTGAATAACCCTTGACAATTGTCCCTTTATAATTAACAACATGCATCCTTTGTCTTCCCAGGGTTCTGGCCCGGACTTGCCCCGCAGGAGGTTCGGTCCCGCAAAAAGCCCGGTATTTTTTTTGCAGGTTACTGTTTAATAACTTGTCATAATCAGGCTCACCCGGCTGGAAGTAACAGGTGTACTTGCGCCCATCCGGCCTCAATAAAGTGCTGTACAGGACAACAGGCGAAAGGGTCTTGAGAGGGACCTCTTTATTTTCGACCTTGAATTGTTGGGCATAAACCTTTTCGACAGCCACCTCTGTTTCGCCCAGCCGGATATATCCCCGGGTCAGCAAAGTATTAACCAATGATTGGCAAAATTCATCCACCGGTGATGAGATAGTTAGTTGTATTTCATTTGTAAACTTGATCAAATTTCGTGCTTTATCAATAGCAAACGGACCCCGCAAAAGGGAAAAAGCAAACATTTTAAAGATCCGTTTCCCATTAAGAAAACCCTGCTCATGCAGAAAAGCAGCCAGTTCGGAATCGATGGAATGATAAATCGCCGCCTGGACAATGTGGTTATAATGAACAGGCAAGATTACATCAGCCTTCACGGGTCGGAGATGAATTGTGAGATGAATATTTTTCCCTCCCATAATACATTTTTCTTAATCTTGACAATAGTCATAAGATTTCCCTAATAATTAGCTTCTCGGGCATAACAATCTCCTTACTTTTAGTTAGCAAAGCACAGTCACTCCACGCTCCAGGTAAGGCATGCGATCAAGTGAAAGAAACAACATGCTCATGGGATATTCTTCTACATATTCTCTCCAATTCCTCCAACTATATCCAATTTTTTGCCACCTAAGAAATAAAAAACAGCCAAACCATCCCGGTTCAGCTGCTTGGCTGCGCTCACACTAATCTCACTCTAGTCATTCACTAATCTCACAATAATTCTTATCTAATCTCAGGCTCTCCCCAATCTATTCGCACGCAATTCATTCCTTCATCTGTTTTTCTTCTTCAACACTCTTCTTGACCAGCCGCCAGTGATACAGATAAAGCGGCAGGGCGACCAGGATCAGGACGCCGTTTTCGAACAACCGCTTTGTAGCAAAGTACCGGTTCTGCTTGATCTGGAACTCCTGGTTAGCCTTAGCTCTTACCTCCTCCTTCGCCTTTTCTTCCGGGGTCAGGTTCGCTGCCTCTTTGCCCGGCTGGTACGGTTCTTTAAACATCTCTGGAAACATCTCTGGGCGCACGGGGGCTGGAAATACCAAACCGTAAGCGGCGTCAAAAGCCTGGACCGTACCAACCACCATCATGATCAGGGTAGTGAAACAAACCAGGTACAGATAAATATTGCGCACCGTCCACGAAGGTTTTAACACAGCGTAAACCTCCTTAATTTTGACTCTTTTCTTAAGTATAAACGTTTACGCAGGCACTGGCTACTCCTACTGCACTTTTTAAGATAAACAACTGTGGTTGCGCCCTGCTGCTGGAGAGAGTACAATTAGAGACAGGAAGCTGCTCCAGGATAAGCTCGGGATCAGACAGATAACACGCTGAACAGAAAACTAAAAATACGTTTTGCAGGTTCGAAAATCGGAGGATATACAAGGGGGACATTATAAAACATGACCTGGCGTTTTCCAGTCGCCCGGCTTGTGGGTCGGCTGATTCGTTTTTTAGCGCAAACCCTGGGGCTGGGTGGGACATCCCTGCCGGGGCGGGTAATTTTAGGGATTGATCCCGATTTCATCAAGCACACCATCCGGCAGTTCGACCTGGTAATCCTGATTACTGGAACCAACGGCAAGACTACCACCGCGAACCTGGTGGCAGAAATCCTGCGCCGGCACGGGGATGAAGTTATCCACAACCGTGAAGGCGCCAATATGCTGTCCGGCATCGCGACCGCGTTGCTGGACCGACCGCGGAGGAAATCAGGCCGTAGCGTGGCCGTTCTGGAAGTTGATGAGGGTAATCTTGACCTTCTCTGCCAGCACTTGAAGCCATCCGCTGTAGTGGTAACCAATCTGCTCCGGGATCAGCTTGACCGCTACTGGGAATTGCAGCGGCTCTGGCAGGTCATACACGACTGCCTGTTATCTCTGCCAGAGGCCACTCTGATCCTGAACGCTGATGATTCACTGGTCGCTTCCCTTGGTTATGGACACCAGCGCGTTCAATATTATGGGGTGAACCAGAAACCGGAACAGAAATCATCAATTATAGAACCCAGAGAGGCACACTTTTGTCCCCTTTGTGAAGCCCCCTTGCGCTTTGAGTACTTTCAGTACAGCCATTTAGGTCAGTATGCTTGCACCGCCTGTGCTTACACCCGCCCGGAGCCCAATTATTGCGTGATTAGCTACTACATACAAGCCGGTACTACCTCCTTCAAACTGCGCCACCCAACCGGTGCTCTCTCGCTGACCACCTTTTTGCTCGGGTTCTATAACATCTACAACGTCACCGCCGCGGTCAGTCTAGCGCTGTCTTTCAATGTCCCATCGGCCACCATCACCGCTGTTGTTGAAGATTTCCTTCCACCTGAGGGAAGGTCAGAAGTTTTTTATCTGCGCGGCAAACGCTGCACCCTTTTCTTGACTAAGAACCCCAGCGGATTGACGGAGGTCTTAAAAACCATCAACCCGAAAACCACCTTAGGCTTTTTGTTTGCCATCAATGACCTGGCTGCTGACGGCCGTGATGTCTCCTGGCTGTGGGATGTGGATTATACCCACCTCAACGAACACCCGACCTTTCCCATTGTCTGCGCCGGTTTGCGGGCGGGTGACATGGCCCTCTGCCTCAAGTACAATGGAATTGACCCTAAGCGCATCAAAATCCAGGAAAACCGTTTGAAGAGCATCCTAGAGCTCTTGAATGAACCAGTCGACGAACTGGCGATTCTGTGTACCTACACCAATCTGGCTCCTTACCGCAAACTACTCTGCAAGCTGGGGGATAAACATGAAACTATCCATCTGCCATCTGTATCCCGATCTGCTTAATCTGTACGGCGACCGGGGGAACATCATCATCCTATGTCAACGCCTGCAGTGGCGCGGCATCAGAGTGGAATTGACAGAGGTCTCGATTGGGGATGAATTCGAGGCCAGCAAATACGACCTACTGTTCATGGGTGGAGGTCCGGATCAGGAACAGTCCGCTGTCAGTCGAGACCTGGCTAAAAAAGGCCCCTACCTCGTGGAAGCAGTGGAGAATGGGCTCGTGGTGCTCAGTATTTGCGGCGGCTATCAACTGCTCGGCAAAAGCTATGTTTCCCGAACAGGAGATAACCTGCCCGGCGTCGGGATCTTTGACGCCGTAACGACAGCCGGCACCAGCCGTCTTAGGGGAAATATTGCCATCCGTGTCCATGAACTACCGGAAGACTATCCCGTGGTCGGGTTTGAAAACCACTCGGGTCGGACGGTCCTCGGAACCGCTTCCCCCTTCGGTCAGGTGATTTTCGGTGCTGGTAACAATGGCCAGGATAAAACCGAGGGTGCCCGCTACCGCAATGCTTTTGGGACGTACCTGCATGGCCCCATCCTGGGTAAGAATCCTCATCTGGCTGATTACCTGCTAACCCTGGCCCTGCGTCGCCGGTATGGCGAGATTGTCTTAAAACCGTTGGATGATTCCCTCGAGAAAGTAGTCAACCAGCAGTTTTTCAAACGTTTCGGCGGTTAAGGACCAAAGAAGAGGCCCAAAGGCGGTCCGGCGTGCTGGGGACAAGGTTCTTTCGGCTCCGTTCCCGCCCGAAAAGCGGCGGTGATGGTTTTCGGGCACCAGGGCGTCGCCAAATACCCATTCTCCGCATCAACGTTCGCCAAGACGATCCCAGGTGGAACGGGAAAGTCCGTGGGTGGCACCCCCGCCAGGGCATCCCGCATAAATTTGGCCCAAATTGGGCCCGCAATCCGCCCACCGGGAATCCCTACCGGCTGGGTCGGCTGGTCGTAGCCGATCCACACCGCGCAAACCAACTGCGGCGTATAGCCCACAAACCAGGCATCACGAAACTCCTCGGTTGTTCCCGTTTTGCCCGCGGCTGGCCGTCCCACAATCCCCGCCAGATGCGATCCCGTTCCTCCTGACTGCAGCACACCTTTGAGCATATCCGTCACAATATAGGCGGTGACCGGGTCAAGGACCTGGCTCACTTGCGGCCGGTGTTCTTCCAGGACCCGCCCGTAGCGGTCAACAATTTTTAACAGGTAGAACGGCCTGGTCAGCAACCCGCCACTAGCCAATGGGCCGTAGGCTTTCGCCATCTCCAGCACCGTTACCTCACTCGTACCCAGTGCCAGGGACAGGTATGGCCGCAGGTAACTTTCAATCCCCATGCGGTGGGCATAATCCACCAACACTGAGGGGCCGATTTCCTGGTTTAGCTGAACCGAGACCACATTATCCGAAATCATCAGGGCTTCTTTCAAGGTGAATGGACGGTAGTGATAGGGTTTATCCCCGTAATCGGTCGGCTTGTAAACCGTGCCGTCGGGTTGAGGGAACTTGGTCGGCTCACACATGTAGGTCCGGGCCGCGGTATAGCCCCGGTCAATTGCCGCCGTGTACAGGAAAGGCTTGAAGGCCGAGCCGGGTTGGCGTTTTGCCTGCATCGCCCGGTTGAATTTGCTCTGGGCAAAGTTCCGCCCCCCGATCATCGCCTTGATGTAGCCGTTCGTGGGATCAATTGCCACCAGCGCCCCTTCGACATCGGGCTTAGTCCCGGCCACCACTTCTGAAAAAGCTCGCTCCGCCGCCTCCTGCATCTTCAGGTCAATGGTGGTGTAGATGGAGAGGCCCTCACCGTAGAGCAGGGTAGCCCCGTTTTCATAGTGACTAATCACGTATTCCCTGATTTCATCCATGAGATATGGCGCACGGGTAATTCTTTCCTTCGGCTGCGCCAGCCGAATCGGTTCTTCTCTGGCCTTCTCCGCCGCCTCATTGCTGATCCAGCCTAACTTAACCAGGCGGTCGAGCACCACGCCCTGGCGTTCTTTCGCCCGCTCCAGATTACGAAACGGGGAATAATTGGCGGGTGAGCGCGGGATGCCGGCCAGCATGGCGCTTTCGGCCAGAGTCAAATTCTTTGCTGGCTTCCCGAAGTATGTCTGGGACGCCACTTCAATCCCATATGCCCCCTGGCCAAAATAAATTGTGTTCAGGTACATCTCCAGGATTTCGTCTTTCGTGTACCGTCGTTCCAGTTGGATAGTCAGGACTAATTCCTTAAACTTCCGGATCAGGGTGCGTTCTTGAGTCAGGTAGAGGTTCTTAACCGTCTGCTGGGTAATCGTACTGCCGCCTTCTACCACCCGGCCGGCCCGCAGGTCCACCCATATTGCTCTGGCAATGCCAATGGGGTCAATTCCCACGTGTTGATAAAACCGCTCGTCTTCAATGGCCACGATCGCCTGCCGCATGTAAGGAGAAATGTCCTTCAACGGTACCTCCACCCGGTTCTCTTGATACAGGTGAGCGATGACCTGGCCGTTGACATCAAAAACCTGGGAAGCCACCGGTAACTGAGGTTCCGGCAAACTAAGCCAGGAGTTGCACCCGGCAACAAATGGGCTGAAGACAACCACTAGGACAATCGCCAGTTTGCTCAGGAATGGATACTTTCTCACCAAAAAGTCACCTCTACCGGTATTGTCTCCGCCGTTACAGAGTTTTAATCTGGACGGGGAAACGAGTTGACAAGCATTCACGAAAAAAGTTATGATTAATTGTGTCTATTTGCGACGCGCCGTCATACAGTGCCGGGTAATAGAATTTGGGGAAGAAAGAGGGTGGTTAAAATAGACCCGATACCTGGTGACCAGTCCTACTTGTCTATAAGCCAAACCAACAACCACAGAGGGTCGTATTTTTACCACCGGCGAGGTACGACCCTCTGACTAAAAAGGGGGGAAAAGGATGATCAAGACTTACTTCTGGAATGATACCGAGCGTAAGATCTTGCACGACATTGACCTGACGATCAAAGACGAGCTCCTCGCTAACCCGGAAAATCTCCTCTGGATCGACCTCTACGACTGCAATGACCTGGAGTTAAACTACATTGGCAAAATTTTCGACTTCCACCCACTGGCGATTGAGGACTGCCTGCAGACCAGCCCCCGGGCGAAAGTCGATAAATACGACAAGTACTACTTCTTCGTTTTTCATGCCCTGCACTACGATGAGGAAAGCGATGACGAAATCACAACCTCAGAACTGGACGTTTTCCTCGGGCAAAATTACATTGTCACCATTCACAAAACCGCTCTAGCGGCTGTAGGCAAAGTCGCCAAACGCTGCCTGCAGCAGAACATGCTGATGGATCGCGGTCCCGATTACCTCCTCTACTCCATTATTGACAATATTGTTGATGACTACTTTCCGATCGTGGAGCGGATCGGTGAGCGGATTGATGAGCTGGAAGATGAGATCTATGTGAACCCGGCCCGGGAGGTATCGGATGAGATTCTGGCCTTAAAACGGACGATCCTTCTCTTACGGAAAGTCATCCTACCGCAGAAACGCATCTTTGCCAACGTTGGTGGCCGTTACTCCTTTGAAATTCGTCCTGAGAACCAACCCTTTTACATGGACCTGGTTGATCACCTGGAGCGGATTACTGACACCACAGACACGTATCGGGATCTGGTCAACAACACCCTGGACTCGTTCTTCTCCGTGCTTTCCAACCAGACCAATGAAGTTATCCGCGTTCTGACTCTGGCTTCAACGATTATGATGCCTCTGACCTTAATCGCCAGTGTGTTTGGGATGAATGTGCCGATCCCCTATCAGGACCACCCGATGGAGTTCTGGGCTATTTTGGGCGGAATGTTCGCCATGTCGGGCGGCATGATTGTCCTGTTTAAACGCAAGCGGTGGATTTAGCAACTTTGATGTATTAGTCTAGCCCAAATATCCATAAAGACCTTACTGGCCTTATCGTTGATTACAACATCCGCGTGCTGGTCAAAATGGGTCGGGGTCAGGTTGACGATCACCACCCGGCGGGCCAGATTCGGCAGGGTGTTGGCTGGAGAGACCTCCAGGCTGCTCCCCACCACCAGAAGCAGGTCGCAATTATGGAGCGCCCGCACCGCCAGGACATAATCTTTTGGCATGGAGTCACCAAACAGGACCACGTTCGGCCTTAAGGTGCCCCCGCACACACACTGAGGTGGGAATATCCCCTGCGCCACGTTCTGTTCGATTTGGGCATACGGGAACTCCCCTCCGCAGTCCAAACAGCGGCACGTGCGCAGGTGGCCGTGCACCTCAAAAACCTGACGCGAGCCGGCTGCCTGATGCAGGCCATCAATATTTTGAGTGACCACACCAGCGAGATAACCTGCCTCCTCCATCTGCGCCAGCACCAGGTGCGCCTGATTGGGCTGGGCATCTCGATAACGCGTAAACTGGGCCATGCCGAACGTATAGAACCGCTGCGGGTTACGTCGTAGCGCGGTTACCGACAGCTCCTCCATCGGGTCAACCCGCTCCCACAGGCCGGTACCTGGGCTGCGAAAATCGGGAATTCCGCTCTCCGTGCTGATCCCGGCTCCCGTCAACGCATAAACACGTGGTGCCGCCTGTTTAATCAAGGCCACGACCCGCTCGATTTGACTCTGATCGCTGTTCATCAAGCTCCCTCCGAAACAAAGACCTTTCACTCCGCACTTTACTTTATCGAACCTACTTTTTCTGTCCCGCATACAAGACCTGAATTCCTTCAACGATAGTACAAGCCATTTTCCAGACCAGGCTCAGCCGTGTCCGATGCAAGATATGTTCTTCATTCCATGAAAAATGGGTACCGATCACACCGGTAATGGCCACCTGCCCAACCGGGGGCAACCGGCGGCGCAAACCGGCCCCGGGCCATAAAGCTCCCTGACGAATCGTAACACAGCCAACGTGAGCTGGTTTACCCAGGGAAGCATCAATGGCCACCGTAAAGGGAGTGGGATGGAAGTATCTTAATTCCTCAATCCGGGCGGTAATGTTCCCGGCGTGCAAGGGTTGATCAAGGGTACCGATCACCTTCAAATCAGGCATTCTTTCGGATATTAGCGTACCCACCAACGGCCCTAAACAATCCCCAACCGCCGTATCGGTCCCGATGCATAACCATAAAACTGGTTGACTGCTCGCCGGTGTCAGCACCTTTGTCAGGGCCTGGGCAAACCGCTGGGCAATTTCCGGCTCACCAACCGATGCACGAAAAATTACCGTGGCACCTTTCTCTGCTGATGCACAACAGCCGACGCACCCCAACCACATCAAGCCCACCCCTCCAGATTGTCTTTAACTTGCCAGTACCTTCCGCAGGGCCTGAACAAACCGCTCATTCTCTTCGGTCGTTCCGATCGTCACCCGGATGTGCTGCGGGTACCCGAAAATCCCACCTGGCCGAACGATCACCCCTTCTCGCATCAGTTTTTGAAATACATCCTGGGCCTCAGTCCGCACATGGACCAACATAAAGTTGGCCTCTGTAGGTACACACTCCAGACCCATCGCCGCCAGTTCATGGTACAGATAATCACGGCCCGCCTGATTTACCGCCCGGCTCTTCTGCACGTGCTCCTGATCATCCAGGGCCGCCAGGGCTGCCGCCTGAGCCACTAGATTGACGTTGAAAGGTTCGCGCACCCGCCCAAGGCACGCGATGATTTCCGGATCAGCTATACCGTAACCGACACGCAGCCCAGCCAAACCATAAATCTTGGAGAATGTCCGCAGGACAATCACCCGTCGCCCCTTCCGTACAAACTCGATAGTTTGCGGATACCGGTCGTCGCTCACATACTCATAATAAGCCTCATCAAACACTACCACCACATCTTCGGGGACCTTGGTCATAAACTCGTCAACTTCCGTTTTTGTCACGATCGTTCCCGTCGGGTTATTCGGATTACAGACGAAAACAAGCCTGGTCCGAGGGCCTATTTTCCCCGCCATCGCCATCAGGTCATGGGTATAGTTTTGCAGTTCCACCATCACCGGTTCAGCCCCCATCACCCTGGTCACAAACTCGTACTCACCAAAAGAGGGATTAGCTATGATGACTTCGTCGCCCTCGCGCAGAAAGGTCTCGGCGATGAGTTTGAGCAATTCATCTGAACCATTGCCGATAATCAGGCATTCGGGAGCAATACCCAGATGCGCCGCCAGGGCCTGTTTCAGGTAAAAGCAAGCCCCATCCGGGTAAAGGTTGACCTTCTCCACCGCTTGTTTCATGGCGGCAACTGCCTTCGGGGATGGGCCAAGCGGATTTTCGTTCGAGGCTAGCTTGATCACATTGGTGATCCCCAGTTCCCGTTCAACTTCTTCGATCGGTTTCCCTGGAACATATGGTTTGATCTGCAGGATATTCGGACGGACTAGATCGGTAATCTTTGTCATATAAATTGATACCTCCGTTCAATTAACATTAACATATTATTTAACAGCCGCCATCCCCAGCTTGAAGGCCTGCTCATTAATTGCCAGCGCTATCGGCGGCACGGTCTTGGCCAGCGCCTGAAGACAGACCGTCTCGTCAAAACCGAGCAACCGGGTCAGCACCCCCAGCAGGACGACGTTGGCCGCCCGTACGTTACCGCACTGGATGGCCAGTTCAGTGGCGTTCAAAACGACCACGTTCGGCACGACCTCCTGAATCTTTTCGGGAATCCCTTCAGGATATTTGGCGGCTCCTGTCAGCACCGGCAAGGGATCAACCGACTGGTCGTTGATGATCACCTGGCCACCGGCTTTTAAGTAGGGGAGCCAGCGTAAGGCCTCCAGTTTCTCAAAGGCCAGGATCACGTCCGCTTCTCCCTGGGCAATCAGGGGCGAGTAGACCCGCTGGCCGAAGCGGACCTGGGTCACTACACTCCCGCCCCGCTGGGCCATGCCGTGCACTTCCGAAACCTTAACATCGTGGCCAAGCTGCCGGGCCACCTGGGCCAATATTCGGCTGGCCAGGAGGGTTCCCTGACCACCGACCCCCACGATCAGTACATTGGTGACTGGATTAGGCATTTTGTCCACCTACTTTCTCGAAGGCGTTCAGTCGGCAGATTTGGGTACATAGCTGACAGCCCACGCAAATCGTTTCGTTGATCCGCACCTTCTTGTCGCGCAGCTCCAGGCCCGGACAGCCCAGGCGCAGGCACAGTCGACAGCCGGTACACTTCTCCGGGTCAATGCGTAGTTTCAAATCCGCAGGTTTGTCTAACAGGGCGCACCGCCGCCGGGCAATAATCACCGAAGGTTCAGCCGCTGCCAGTTCTTCTTTCACCACGGACTCCATCCTGGTCAGGTCAAAGGGATCGACCACGGTAATCCGCTGGACGCCGATCGCCTCCACCAGTTTCACCAGATCGAGTTGATGGGTTGGCTGGCGGTCAACCGTCACACCGGTGCCAGGGTGATCCTGGTGACCGGTCATCGCGGTCGTGCCGTTGTCCAGGATGATCACCGTCGTCGTCCCGCGATTGTAGACCACGTCAATCAGCGGAGTGATCCCGGAGTGCACAAAGGTGGAATCCCCGATCACCGCGACTACTCCTTGCGCAAACTCGCGACCGCGGGCCTTCTCCATTCCCAGAGCGGTCCCGATGCTCGCGCCCATGCAGATACAGGTATCAATAGCATTGAGCGGTGGTAAGGCCCCCAGGGTATAACACCCGATATCACCGGTCACTTTCAGCTTCAGTTTGTTCAAGACGTAAAAGACACCGCGGTGCGGACAGCCGGGGCACATCACCGGAGGCCGCGCTGGAACGTTCTCTTCCACCTGATAAACCTCCACTGGCGGTTGCCCGAGCAATTTTTCAGCGATCAGTTCCGGGTTGAATTCGCCGACGACCGGCAGAACCTGCTTGCCCGTCACCTTAAGCCCCCAGGATCTGATCTGTTCTTCCAGGTAGGGCTCCAACTCCTCCACTACGTAGACCCGGTCTACCCCCTGGACAAACTCGGTGATCAACTTCTTCGGCAGGGGATTAGTCATCCCCAACTTGAGGAACGAGGCAGTCGGCATGACTTCCCGGGCATATTGATAAACCACGCCGCTGGTGATGATGCCAACACTCCGGTCGCCCCACTCAATTCGGTTCAGCGGTGTCTGCTCGGCATAAGCTGCCAAGGCCAGCAGCCGCTCTTCTACCTTGACGTGTCGGGTCCGGGCATAACCCGGCAGCATCACATATTTGGCGGCGTCTTTAGTATACGGTTTAAGTTTGATTTTCTCCCGCTCACCCAGTTCCACCAGACTCTGGGAATGCGCCAACCGCGTGGTCACCCGCACCATCACCGGCGTGTCAAACTGCTCGCTGATAATGTAAGCCAGCTTAACAAAGTCTTTGGCTTCCTGGCTGTCAGCCGGTTCAAGCAGGGGTATTTTGGCGAATCGGGCATACAGCCGGTTATCCTGTTCATTCTGTGAACTGTGCATGCCCGGATCATCAGCGCTAATCAGCACCAGGCCACCATTAACACCAGTATAAGCAAACGTCATTAAGGGATCAGCGGCCACGTTGACACCCACGTGCTTCATTGCTACCAGAGTCCTCGCTCCACCGATTGAGGCGCCAATCCCCACTTCCAGCGCTACTTTTTCGTTGGGTGCCCATTCAGCATAGATTTCCGGGTACCGAGTGATCTGCTCAATTATTTCCGTACTGGGTGTCCCCGGGTACGCGGTAGCTACCGTTACCCCGGCCTCATACGCGCCCCGGGCAATTGCCTCGTTACCTAACAATAATTCACGCACAAATCGTACTCCTTTCGCAAAATTTTTCTGGCAACAAATCAGCCGAAGGTCGCTGAATTATCCCTTCAGCAATTCGCTTCGGCCAAACAAAAATCCTGCTATTTTCACAAATCAACAATTCGTATCAGGAATTTCCTTAATCCATTAACAGCTCCTGTAAAAATTTGGGTAGGACAAACGCCGCCTGATGAATTTCAGGGGTATAATACCTGGTTGAAAAAGGTAACAGCGCCCCTCTTCTGAATTTTAGCGGGTGATATTCTTTTGAAGCCAGGGTAAACGTCCAAAAACCGCTCATGTACGTTGGTACCGTGGTCAAATACACCATCTTGATGGGAAAGAGCTTTTTTAAAGACTGGCTCACACTCTTGACCAGTTCCCGGTTATACAAAGGTGATTGAGTCTGCGCCACCATTAAACCATCGTCTCGAAGAATATTGTTGATCTGTGCATAAAAGCCATGGCTAAACAAACCCGCCGCGGGGCCAATCGGGTCACATGAATCAATAATGACGACGTCGTAAACCGCCGGGCAGTTTTGGACATACTCAAGTCCATCAGCGATGATCACGTTGACCCGCGGATTATCAAGAGCACAACTCAATTCCGGTAAGTAGCGGCGGCAGTTGACAATCACCCTTTCATCGATCTCAACAAGGTCCACCTGTGCAACGCTGGTGTGCTTCACCACCTCACGTACTGTTCCCCCATCTCCACCACCAATGACCAGCACCCGCCGGGGTTCGGGGTGGGTAAACAGAGGGACATGGGCAATCATCTCGTGATAAAAAAACTCATCGCCAACCGTAGTCTGAACATTACCGTCCAGCACCAGTGCCCGCCCGAACTCAACAGTATCAACAATACTCAGTTCTTGGTACCTGGTGGTCTCCTGGTGGATTACCTGTCTGACTTTCCAATTAACACTATAACCAGAAGTGTGGCCCTCTACCAGCCATAAATCCATTTTCATTACCACCCTTTCAATTTGGATTGGTTGAGAAAAGCATGCGCTGTTAGAAGGTGGACCAGAATAGCGAATTGATAAAAATGTTAACCCAGGTACAGATCCCGAAAATCTTCTGACCCGCCCTCAGGGTGACTTTTTCCCTTCTCTTTGCTCCTGATATTTTTGGTGTTACGGGTTGCCTTTTTTTCCTTAAACCGTTCCTCATAAACCTCTACCTCTCTCAAGGTACGCACACCCTGCTTGCTCCATTCGCGCAGGATGCTGTCAATATAACGAAAATTGCGGACTCCCTGCAGGGCAGCCCGTTTCAATGCTTCAATGATCAATTCTGGGGAATGTCCTTCACCATCACACCACTCAATAATCTGCGACCCTTCCATCGGGGTGAGGGGTCGACCAAACTCCTGTTCAAACAGTTTATACACCCAGGCGACATTATCTGCCGGCTTGTTCCTGCTAACCGACTGGGCAGCCGCTGCTCGTTTGGCCTCCTCCATTTCCTTGATCTTTTCACTGGCCCAAATTTCCGCCAGCTTGTCGAATAATCCTTCAAATCGGTAACTGGCTACCGTCCCAACATCGTCACGGTTTCGTTCAATGCGCACCAGTTTCCTGGCTACGAGGTTGGCCAGACTTTTCTCGATTTGGACCTGATCGGCGCTCATCATACCCGTCAGCTTTTCTATTGTGGGAAAAGCATCCTTCTCCGCATTGGCCAGGTGAAAAAGCTGAATTAACAGCATCATTTCCTGGTCACTTATTCCCAGTTTACTATAGGAGCGCAGCAGAAAGTTGGGTATGCTGGTTGTCCCTTTTAATAAGAGGTCCTGGGCAAATGAGGCAAGCAAGCTATCCTTGGCCGACATGCAGATCCAATCCTTTCCACCACACAACTTAATCCTATTATATCATCCCCTTTCCATTTTTGAAACGTCGCTGTGGGTGTGATATAATATTCATATCGCTGTCAGAAGGTGACTACGGTGAATCTACTCCTCGGACACATATATGTTACAATTTCCGCCTTGGCTTACGGTTTTTCGCCAATTTTAGGGAAGTTTGCTTATCGGTTAGGAGTGACACCGGCTATCTTGCTGTCGGCGCGTTTTCTCCTGGCCACTGCCCTCCTGTGGATGTTCATGTTCATGACCAGGTTCACTCAATACCGTTTAGATCTGCGATCTCTCAAGTTTTGTGCAGTTCAAGCCGTAGTTTATCTGCTTTCGACCATCTGTTTCTTTTATGCCATTCAGTATCTGGACGCTTCAATTGCCAGCATTATTTTGTTTACTTATCCCCTGTTCGTGGCCTTTCTGGCTATTCTGCTGTTTAAGGAGCGTTTGAGTTTGATCCGCTTGTCGGTCCTCTTCACCACCTTTACGGGGTGCTCGCTGGTCATCAATCCTCCATCAAGCCTGGTCGGATTGAGCCTCTCTCCCCGGGGGCTGCTGCTCGCGTTCGGCTCCAGTGTTTTTTACGCTGCCCATAGCCTGATCAGCCAGCGCACGGTTTATCATACCTCACCCCTGGTGGCCAGTGCTTATCTCAACACCTTTGTTATGGTCCAGACCCTGGTCATCTTTCCACCGATTTACCTGGTGACCGGCGCAGTTGCCTGGTCAGCCTTTGCCATCATCTTCGTTTTGGTTCTCTGTACCTCGATAATCGGGATGGTCTTCTTCTTAAGTGGAATCAAACGGATCGGCGCCAGCCGAGCGGCCATTGTCAGTTCAATGGAACCCGTCTTTACCATTATTCTGGCTTTCTTCCTTCTGGGCGAACAGATGACCAGCCTTCAACTTGTCGGGGCAGCCATAATCCTGCTCGGCATTCTGCTGCTCCAGGCAGAGCGTCATGAAGTCATGGTCAAAAAGACGATAGACGCATAAAAAAAGGCCATCACTGGCCTTAAGGTTATTTTAATTAATTTTGCGCCATTGGTCAACCAGTTGCTCCAGTTGCTGGATTTTAGCCAGGAGGCTCTCAAAGTTCTGCTGATCCATTTCTTGTTCTACCAGTTCACGCAGCTTCATCCGCAGTTCGAAATATGCGTGCTCCACCTGGGTTGCCAACGCTACCGACACCCCGGCTGGCATCTTTGGCGGAACAGTGGTTGGCGCTGGTTGGGCCACCGCTACAGGTGCCGCGACAGGTACCGCGAGTGGGGTTAATTCTTCTACGTCCAGCCATTTTGGCACCACCGTCGGGATGCCCATCTCCTGGGTGATCAACTGGGCCAGCGTGAGGGACGATTCTTCTTCTCCATGAACAATAAAAATCTTGCCCGGTTTGGATCGGAAGCGCTTCACCCAGGCCAGGAGTGCTCGCTGATCGGCATGCGCCGAAAAGCCGTCGATGTTGCGAATATCCGCCTTGACTACTACTTCTTCGCCGTGGATCGTCACCAGTTTTTCGCCGTCCAGCAGCCGACGGCCCAGGGTGCCTTTGGCCTGGTAACCGACAAACAAGACTGTCGATTCGGGACGCCACAGGTTATGTCTGAGGTGGTGCTTTATCCGACCCGCGTCGCACATGCCGCTGGCGGAGATGATGATCGCCCCGCCCTTTAATCCGTTCAAGGCCTTAGATTCTTCTGCTGTGTGCGTGTAGCGCAACCCTGGCAAAGCCAGCGGGTTCTCCCCCCGCCGGATCAATTCCTGGGTTTCTGCATCAAAATACTGGCTGTTGCGGCGGAAAATTTCCGTCGCCTCAATTGCCAGCGGACTGTCGATAATGACTGGCACATTCGGTATAGATTTGGTTTGCAGCAGCAGGTTTAAGTCATAAAGGAGGTCCTGGGTCCGCTCAACCGCGAACGCCGGGATGATCAGGTTGCCCCCTTTCGCCATCGTCTCCAGGATCACATTTTTTAAGGCCTCGACCTTGTTCACGTTTTCCTGGTGCAAGCGATTACCATAAGTTGACTCCATGAACACATAATCAGCCGCCTCAATCAGGGTCGGATCCTTAACCAGCGGCTGATTATGGTTGCCAATATCACCAGAGAAGACCAGCTTGATTTCGTGATCTCCTTCTTGCACCCACATCTCGATCATGGCTGAGCCAAGGATATGCCCGGCATCTTGAAACCGCACACTTACTTCTGGCGTTAACTGAATGACCTCCTGATACTCAACGCGGCGAAATTGCTTGAGACATTCCATGGCATCCTGAACTGTGTATATTTCCTCGAGCAGCGGCTTACCGGCCCGTTTGAGTTTCCTGTTCTTCCGCTCAACTTCCATCTCCTGGACGTGCGCGCTATCAGGGAGCAGGATACTACAAAGGTCAACAGTAGCTGAAGTCGCCAGGATCTGGCCACGAAAACCGTGTTTGTAGAGTTTTGGAATGAGTCCACTGTGGTCGATATGGGCATGGGTTAGTAACAGAAATTTAACCTCATTCGGCTCCACGTAGAAGCTTTCGTAATTCCTTTCTTTTATTTCCTTACTACCCTGAAACATCCCACAATCGACCATGATTTTCGTCTGGCCGACTTCCAATAAATAGCACGAACCCGTAACAGTCCGGGCCGCGCCTAAAAATTGTACCCTCATTAAGCTCCTCCTTGTTGCCCGCTCTGGCAAGCCATTAAACCGCTCGAATCTGGCGCCGACGGGTATTGCTCAGTAAAGTTTTGTAAGTCTCGACCATTTCATAAATTTCTCGTTGGGTTCGGGGAACATTGCCAGCCATGGCGGCTGATTCAATCGCATCTAACGCGTCATAAGTGAATTTGACCAGATTATGTTCTATCAACGAATCTTTGATCAGACCAACATACTTATCGTAAATTCGCTCAAACATTTGCTGACAGTGGTAACGGAGTTTCCGCACCCGTTCAATAACCTCTTCGGTATAGTTCTCACTCTCTGGCAGATGCGCTAATCCCAACAGATGGTTGCACAGAGTCTGATTATGAATAACCTGGGTCACGTATTCAGACTTACACTGCATCGTTAATACGTACTGGATGTAGCGCTGCACCTCACGGCGGTTTTCCGAAGTTAAAGCAGAAAACTGGTTTAATAGTTGCATCTCCAGCGAACTCAATTTACTCGGCATCACCTGGCCCCCCTTCTTATATACAAAAACCGCTTAATCAATTGTCTTTTTGTGTTAATTATGACATTTTTAGGGCATATGGTATAAATACCGAAAATGGCGGTACCCCGCCATTTTCATCTTTGCCTCTACTTTCGACGCGGGGGAGGTAATTCCTGCTGGACTGGCTCTTGAGAAAGATATAACTTTCCCCTATAAATTGCTTATTTTCGACCTATTTCTCCGTGCTCCTCGATCTTAATCGACTAATGAAACGGCTCATCCGCTGGAGGGCCTCATTGATGTCTTTAACTGAAGCCGCATAGCAGCACCGGATAAAACCTTCTCCGCTTTGGCCAAAGGCATTTCCCGGAACCACGGCCACTTTTTCCTCTTTAAGCAACCGTTCCGCAAATTCTTCACTCGTCAGCCCCGTGCAGCGAATCGAAGGGAAGACATAAAACGCGCCTTTCGGTTCAAAGCACTCTAACCCCATTTCACGTAAGCCGGTTAAGATCAGGCGCCGGCGCTGGTCATATGATTTAATCATCTTCGTCATTTCTTCTTCACCATTGCGCAGGGCTTCGATAGCGGCCATCTGAGCCATGATGGGAGCACAGAGCATGGTAAATTGGTGAATCTTCATCATGGCGGAAATAAACGCTTGGTGCCCGGCGGCATAACCAATACGCCAGCCGGTCATCGCAAAAGCCTTGGAAAAACCGTTCAAGACAATCGTGCGGTCCCGCATGCCGGGCAGCGAAGCGATGGATACATGCCGTCCCTCATAGGTTAACTCAGCGTAAATCTCGTCGGAGATGACCAGCAAGTTGTGCTCCTTCACGACCTCAGCGACAGCCTCCAGATCTGCCCGGGTCATAATCGCCCCGGTTGGGTTACTCGGAAAGGTTAGAATAATCACCTTGGTTCTAGGGCTTAAGTTTTCCCGAATTGCTCGCACCGTGACTTTAAACTCACTCTCAGCAGAGGTCGGCAGCATCACCGGTCGCCCCCCCGCCATTAAGGTACAGGGCACGTAGGACACATACGCCGGGTCGGGAATCAACACCTCATCACCCGGGCATAAAACCGCACGAAGGGCAAGGTCCACCGCTTCACTGACCCCAACCGTAACCAGGATTTCACTCAAGCCATCGTAATTCAGATCAAAGCGGCGCTGGAGGTAACGGGCGATTTCCTGCCGCAATTCGGGTAAGCCATAGTTGGAAGTGTACATGGTGTAGCCCTTTTCCAGGGAGTAGACACAGGCCTCCCGGATGTGCCAGGGTGTAACAAAGTCCGGCTCGCCGACCCCAAGGGAAATGACACCTTTGGTCTGTGCGACCAGATCAAAGAAGCGTCTGATACCTGACGGAGGAATGGCTTTGATAACTGGAGAAATATACTCTTCGGGTGACCTGGTCATGGAGTAATCACCAACCTTCGATCCTCTTCTTTGTCTTCAAAAATTACACCGTCTTGTTTGTACTTCTTTAAAACAAAATGAGTCGCGGTGCTCTGTACGTGGTCAAGGGTAGCCAGTTTTTCCGCCACAAACATGGCCACTTCCTTCATGTCTTTTCCCTCAATCTCTACTGAGAGGTCATATGCCCCCGACATAAGGTAAACCGATCGCACCTGCGGGAAGCGGTAAATCCGCTCGGCTACTTTGTCAAATCCCACTTCCCGTTCCGGGGTGACCTTTACGTCGATCAGGGCAGTCACCCCGTTGCCTCCGGCCTTTTCCCAATTAATGATGGTGTGATAACTGAGAATAACTTTTTCCTCTTCAAACTGCTTAATAGTCGCCGCGACCTCTTCCTCAGAGATGTTCAGCATCATCGCTATTTCCTTGTTACTCAGCCGGCTGTTTTGTTTTAAAAGACATAAGATTTCCTTCTCTTTCACTGATGTGATCCTCCTTCTATTAAGATATTCAAAATTCTTAAGAAAACCTTATTTTGCGCCAAGTTTTAGTTACGCTTATATCAATCAGAAGGTTATTATTCTGAGCGATCAATAAAAAAACCCCTCCGTCCCCAAGGGACGAGAGGTTTACACACTCGCGGTACCACCCTAGTTGACCAGCCCAACGCTGGTCCACTCTGCTGTTTGAGTTGGAACTCAAACACTTCCCGTAACGGAGGATCACCGACACGGCTTACTGTTCTTCAGCCGGTAACTCCAGGGTGGCGTTCACTGAACATCCTTACCGACTTGCACCAACCGTCGGCTCTCTAAAAAGGTCTGAACAGCTACTCTTCCCCTTCATCATCTTTGGTTTTGTTATACTTTATTATTATTGTTATTCTAACATCTACTAACCGGCAGTGTCAATGTTTTTTAGTCACCCGTCCGTGTCAAGATCTAGTAGGTATCTCCACAAAAATTTTTTCCGCTATGAGACCTCACCGTTCAAAACATCAGCATCAAGGCAGCGGCCTTGACAGCCACCCCACAGGTGGTCAAATATTGGCACC
>JABLXP010000029.1 GCA_013178045.1 Bacillota bacterium | reverse complement strand
GGTGCCAATATTTGACCACCTGTGGGGTGGCTGTCAAGGCCGCTGCCTTGATGCTGATGTTTTGAACGGTGAGGTCTCATAGCGGAAAAAATTTTTGTGGAGATACCTACTAGATCTTGACACGGACTTCGTTGGCTTTTTCGTTGACAAAGCCAGATTCTTTTGCTAAACTTAGTTTACTGCGGGTTAAGCCTAGTCCCGCGCAAGAAACAAATGGGAGGAATGCTTTTAATGCTAGGCAGAGTCAAATGGTTTAATCAAGAGCGAGGTTTCGGATTCATTGAACGCGAGGACGGTGGAGATGTCTTTGTTCATTTCTCGGCGATTCAGGAAGAGGGTTTCAAAACATTAGCTGAAGGCCAGAAAGTTGAATTCGAAATTATCGAAGGGGTCAGAGGGCCTCAAGCGGCTAATGTTGTTAAATTATAGATTAACGAAAGTAATTTAGCAACGGGAAAAAAGGGGACAGGCTATTTTTACTTTGAAAAAAGTTGTCTGATCCCTTTTCCCTTTTACCTTTTACCTGTTCCCTTTTACCCTTTCCCCTTTTTAAAAAAAGTAGCCTGTCCCCTTTATTAGCAGGATTTTTTTGTTTTTTCGGGAATACTAATATAATAAAATTCTTGATGGGAGGTATGAGGCATGCGGATTACTGTCAGGGGCAAGAACCTCGAAGTAACTGACGCGCTGCGGGAGTATGTAGAAAAACGCCTGGGGAAGCTTTCCAAGTACTTGGATAATCTGGATGAGGCGCAGGTTACTTTGAGTGTGGAGCGAGAACACCATGTCGTCGAAGTCACTATCCCGTTGAACGGTATGCTTCTTCGCGGGGAAGAAAATGCCAGTGACATGTATACCTCCATTGACCTGGTGGTCGAGAAACTTGAGAAACAGATCGAGAAATACAAGGCCAGATTTAGTAGGCGGCTGAAGAACCAGACCTTACGCGATTTGGGAGCAGCGGATGGCAATGGACAGGCGAAAGCGGAGGAGGCGGTTGAGCCCTTTAAGGTTGTCCGGACCAAACGGTTTGCCCTGAAGCCAATGCCCGTTGATGAGGCAATCATGCAGATGAACCTGCTCGGCCATAACTTCTTTATGTTCACCAATGCGGAGACCGAGGAGGTAAATGTTGTTTACCGGCGTAAAGATGGCAACTACGGCCTGATCGAGCCAGAATACGAATAAAACTTGCATGAATTGGTGATCAATGCTACAATCGAAATGGTAAAGTTGAACTGGAGGAACCGTATGGTTCCTCATCTTTTTAAATGAGGCTTTCATAAAGAAAGGTGATGCACCGTGGTGCTCAAATTTATCAAAAATTTACTGGATGACAACGCCAGAGAGATAAAGAAATTAAGCCGAATCGTCGATAATATTAATAGTTTGGAACCCGCCATGCAGAAACTCAGCGATGCTGACCTGGCGGCCAAAACGGTGGAATTTAAGCAACGGTTGGCGAACGGTGAGACCCTGGATAATCTTCTCCCAGAGGCTTTTGCTGCCGTGCGGGAAGCTTCCCGTCGCGTGCTGGGCATGCGGCATTTTGATGTCCAGTTGCTGGGTGGTATCGTTCTCCACCAGGGACGGATCGCCGAGATGAAGACCGGGGAAGGTAAAACGCTGGTGGCTACCTTGCCCGCCTACCTGAACGCCCTGGAAGGTCGGGGTGTGCACGTGGTCACGGTCAATGACTACCTGGCCCGCCGCGACAGCGAATGGATGGGGAAAATCTACCGGTTTATGGGTCTGACGGTTGGGCTGGTGGTGCACGGACTTGATTTCAGCCAGCGGCAGGCGGCTTATGCCGCCGACATTACGTACGGAACCAATAACGAGTTCGGGTTCGATTACCTGCGGGACAACATGGCCACGCATCCCGCCCACGTCGTGCAGCGCGAGCTGAACTACGCGATTGTCGACGAGGTCGACAGTATTCTCATCGATGAAGCGCGGACGCCGCTGATCATTTCAGGTGAAGCCGAAAAACCGACGGAGCTGTACTACACGATTGCCCGGATCATCCCGCGGCTTCAGCGGGAGGTTGACTATAATGTCGATGAAAAGGCGCATGTGGTGACTCTGACTGAAGAAGGGGTAGCCAAAGTCGAACGTTACCTGGGTGTGACCAACCTCTATGATGACGTGAATATGGAACTGGCCCACCACGTCAATCAGGGGTTAAAGGCACATGCCCTGATGAAGCGCGACCGGGACTATGTGGTTAAAGACGGGGAAGTCATTATTGTTGACGAATTTACCGGCCGGCTGATGTTTGGCCGTCGCTATAGTGAGGGTCTCCACCAGGCGATTGAGGCTAAAGAAGGGGTCAAGATCGAGCGGGAATCGCAGACCCTGGCGACCATTACCCTCCAGAATTACTTCCGTATGTACCGCAAACTGGCTGGCATGACGGGGACGGCGGCGACCGAGGAAGAGGAGTTCCGCAAGATTTACGGCATGGACGTGGTGGTTATCCCTACCAACGAACCGATGATCAGGCAGGACCTGCCCGATGTGATCTACCGCACCGAAGCCGGCAAGTTTCAGGCGGTGGTGGAGGAAATCATCGCACGTCACCGGACAGGCCAACCCGTGCTCGTCGGGACGATCTCCATTGAGAAATCAGAACGCCTGAGTCAAATGTTGAAAAAACGGGGTATCCCCCACCAGGTGTTAAACGCCAAGTACCATGAGCTGGAAGCGGAGATCGTGGCGCAGGCAGGTCGGTTAGGGGCAGTCACCATTGCCACCAATATGGCCGGCCGGGGGACAGATATCCTCCTGGGCGGTAACCCCGAATTTCTGGCCCAGGCGGAGTGGCGGCGTCGCCAGGCCGAACGCGCTCCAAAGGCACCCCACTCAGGGGCCATGGTGCACGAGCAGGGGGCTGAACTGACGGACCTCCAGACTGAGGAGTACCGGCGACTCTACGAGGAGATCAAGGCCCAGACCGATGCTGAGCATCAGCGCGTCGTCGAGCTGGGAGGGTTGCATATCATCGGGACGGAGCGCCACGAGGCGCGGCGGATTGATAACCAGCTGCGTGGTCGGGCGGGACGTCAGGGTGATCCCGGGTCAACCCGATTCTACATCTCTCTAGAAGACGACCTGATGCGCCTGTTCGGGTCGGACAGCATCGCGGGCCTCATGGATAAGTTGGGCATGGATGACAGCACCCCGATCGAGCACCCTCTCATCACCCGCTCGCTTGAGAACGCCCAGCGGAAGGTGGAAAACCGCAACTTTGACATCCGCAAGCACGTGCTGGAATACGACGATGTCATGAACCAGCAGCGGGAGGTCATCTACGAACAGCGCCGGCGTGTCCTGAACGGTGAGAACCTGAAGGACAGCATCCTGGACATGATCGATAAGGTGGTTGACCGAACCATCGCTCGCTTCAGCGGGGAAAGCATCCATCCAGAGGAATGGGACCTCCAGAGTTTGTTGGACTACGCAGAACAGTTGTTCCTGCCCGACCATGAACTGACGCCAGATGACCTGAAGGTGATGACCAAGGAAGAGATTCGCGATTTCTTGCGCGACCAGGCGTTGGCCTTTTATGAACGGCGGGAGGCCGAACTGGGTTCGGAACTGATGCGGGAACTGGAACGCATGGTCGTGCTGCGGGTAGTTGACAGCAAGTGGATGGACCACCTGGATGCGATGGATCAGCTGCGCCAGGGGATCGGGCTGCGGGCATACGGGCAGCGAGATCCCTTGATTGAGTATAAATTTGAGGCCTATGATATGTTCAACCAGATGATCGAGAGCATTCAGGAAGACATTGTCCGTTATGTTTTTCGGGTGCGTATGGTGGAACAACCCCAGGAACGAGCCCGCCGGGTCACGGAGAATCGGTATGCGGAACCGAACCGGCAACCCGTGCGGGTGGAAAACAAGGTCGGCCGTAATGACCCGTGTCCTTGCGGCAGCGGGAAGAAATACAAAAAGTGTTGTGGGAAGTAGGGGGCAGCGTGTAGTATGGATATCACCACCATCTTTGGGATTATCTTCGGGGTGACCTGCCTGCTGACGGCGTTTGTGTTGGAACATGGGCAACTCGGTTCACTGGTGCAGTTGACGGCTTTTATGATCGTCTTTGGCGGCACGATTGGCGCGACGGTTGTCGGTTTTACCCTGGAAGAAGTGAAGACCGTTCCGCAGCTGCTGCGGGTGGCGTTTCAGGAGAAGAAATACGACGAGTTGGGTTTGATCCAGCAACTGGTCGGGATTGCCGACAAGGCCCGGCGCGAAGGGCTGCTCAGTCTGGAACAGGTTTTACCCGAGATTGAAGACCGGTTTTTGCAGCAGGCGTTGCAGTTGATTATCGACGGGACGGACCCGGAACTAACCCGTAACATGCTGGAGACAGAGATGTATGCGGTTGAACAGCGGCATAAGGTTGGCATCAGCATGTTTGAAGCCGCGGGTGGCTATGCCCCGACAATGGGGATTATCGGGACGGTGATGGGGCTGATTCAGGTGTTGAGCAACCTGTCCGATCCCAGCAGTCTAGGGCCGGCCATCGCGGTAGCCTTCGTGGCCACGCTTTACGGCGTTTCTTCTGCTAATTTATTGTGGCTGCCGATCGCGGCCAAGTTGAAAAACAAGAGCGGCAAGGAAAAAATGATCCGGGAACTGATCTTAGAGGGGATACTTTCCATCCAGGCCGGCGAAAATCCGACGATTATCCGCGAAAAACTGATGACCTTCCTCCACCCCCGTATCCGGAATACCTGGGAGGCAGAATCCTCTGGTGGAATTGGGGTCGGAATGTGATGAGAAGGCGCGGGCATGAGGAGGAAAAACCCCATAACCAGGAGCGGTGGTTGATCACATATTCTGATCTGATTACCCTGTTATTGATCTTTTTCGTGGTGATGTACTCGATCAGTGTCCTGGACTTGAAGAAGTTTCAGTCGATGGCCAGTTCGTTGAGTCAGGTGCTGGCGGGTAAGGAGCTCAGCATCCTGGAAGAGCGGGGTCCCTCCATTGTCCAGGGCAAGAGTGGGGAGGAGCTTCGCCTGGAAGAAATTCAGCGGCAGCTGGAGGAGTATGCCCAGCTGAACGGCCTGGATACCAGTGTGCATATTTTCCAGGAAGAGCGAGGGTTGGTGATCAGCCTGAACGACACCGTTTTGTTTGCCAAGGGCAAGGCGGACCTGACGCCCAAAGCCCAGGCGGTCATCGCCAAGGTGGGGGGGATGCTGGCGACGATCCCCAACCAGGTGCGGATTGAAGGTCATACGGATAACCTACCGATTAACACGCCGGAATTCCCGTCAAACTGGGAACTGTCGACGGCCCGGGCGACCAATGTCTTGCGCTTTTTGTTGGAACACTCTCACCTGGCGCCGGAGCGGCTGTCCGCGTCCGGTTATGGGGAATATCGACCGGTGGCGGCGAACGATACCGAGGCAAATCGTGCGAAAAACCGACGTGTGGACATTGTGATTGTGAAAAGTAAGTATGAATCTGTTGAACCCAAAGTAGGGCGGTAGCAAAAATTGAACCGCAATGGAGGGATGATGAGTTTGCTCGAACTGAGGAAGGATTTCGAGAACATTAAGGAACGCCTGAATGAATTGAGGGTTTCTCTTTGACATTGCCAATAAGTTGCAGCAGATCGCGGAACTGGAGGCCAAAGTGGCGGCCCCCGATTTTTGGGACGACCGGGAAGCCGCCCAGCAGGTGCTCCAGCGGCTGACTAGCTTGCGGCATCGGGTTGACCGCTTTAACGCCCTGGCTGACCAGTGGCAGGAATTGTATGAACTTTGGGAGTTGAGTATCGGGGAGGATGATGAATCTTTATCGCGCGAAATTAGACGCGGTTTAGCGAAACTGGAGCAAGAGGTTGCCCAGATGGAGCTGGAGGTGCTGCTCAGTGGTCCTTATGACCGGCATAATGCCATCATCTCTTTGCACGCCGGGGCCGGGGGGACGGAGGCCCAGGACTGGGTGGAAATGCTGCTCCGGATGTATCTGCGCTGGGCGGAAGAACACCATTATCAGGTCCAGATTATGGACCAGCTGCTGGGAGATGAGGCCGGAATCAAGAGCGCGACGGTACTGATCAGCGGCGAGAATGCTTATGGGTATCTGAAATCAGAAAAGGGTGTCCACCGGCTGGTCCGGATCTCGCCTTTCGATGCTTCGGGCCGGCGGCATACCTCGTTTGCGGCGGTGGAGGTCCTGCCCGAGGTTTCAGATGAGATTGAGGTGAAGATTGACCCAAATGAATTGAAGATAGATACTTATCGCTCAGGCGGGGCCGGTGGTCAGCACGTGAACAAGACGGATTCGGCGGTGCGGATCACCCATTTGCCCACCGGGATTGTGGTCCAATGTCAGAACGAGCGCTCCCAGACTATGAATAAGATCATGGCCATGAAGATCCTGCAGGCCCGGCTGTTTGAGCTGCAGCGGCGGCAGCAGGAGGAAACCCTGGCAGAACTGCGGGGCGAACAGCAGGAGATTGCCTGGGGCAGCCAGATCCGTTCCTATGTGTTTCATCCGTACAGTCTGGTTAAAGACCACCGGACCAATGTCGAGGTGGGTAATGTCCAGGCGGTGATGGACGGGGAGATCGATCCGTTTATTTCGGCTTACCTGCAGGAGGTGGCAAAAGGAGATTTACCGGGTTAGGCCAGGGTAAAACCGGGGTCAATGGCACACAATATTGACGGGGGTGTGCCATGAAGATCGTGTGGAAGGCTGTCCCGCATTACCTCGGCATTACTCTCGGGACGGTTTTTGTGGCCCTGGGTCTGGTTCTCTTTTTAGTGCCGAATAAGATCGCGGCTGGCGGCGTAAGCGGGATCGCTACCATTACTTATTACCTGTTTAAGATCCCGGTGGGGTGGATGATCCTGGCGCTTAACGTGCCGCTTTTCCTCTTTGGGATCAGGGAACTGGGGTTGCCTTTCGGAATACGCAGCCTCTTTGGGACCATCACTCTTTCTTTTTTCGTGGAGATGTTCTCTCTCTGGCTTAAACCGCTTACCCATGACCTGCTCCTGGCGGCGATCTACGGGGGAATTTTGACCGGCCTGGGCATGGGGATCGTTTTTCGCGCCAAGGGGACGACCGGGGGAACGGATTTGGCGGCCAGGTTGATTCACAAATATACTCGCATCAGCCTGGGACAATCTCTGTTGAGCATTGATTTTCTGGTGATTGCCACGGCGGGAGTTGTTTTTGATGCTGAACTGGCGATGTATGCTCTACTTTCTCTGTTTGTGACCAGTCAGGTGATTGATCTGGTCCAGGAGGGGAAGGGCTACGCCAAGGCAGCCTTTATTATTTCCCCAGCTACGGAGCAGATTACGCAGGCCATTTTTCATCAACTGGACCGGGGAGCGACAGCCCTTAAAGGGAGGGGTTTGTATACCGGCCAGGACCGAGAAATAATCTTTTGTGTGGTGACGCAATCAGAGGAAACCAAACTCAAAGATCTGGTCTACCAGATTGATCCCCAGGCCTTTGTCATCGTCAGTGATGTCCACGAGGTGCTGGGCGAGGGTTTTAAGAAGAGAGGTGGATGAAATCATGACTGATGAGGAAATCAAGCAACTAACAGATGTAGCGAAAAAACTGCGCCAGCACATCATCCGCATGACGGCGGCGGCAGCTTCCGGCCACCCAGGTGGTTCGTTATCGGCGGTGGAGATTCTCACTGTTCTCTATTTTCACGCCATGAGAATTAACCCGGCTAATCCCGCGTGGCCGGCGCGGGACCGGTTTGTCCTCAGCAAGGGACATGCCGCCCCTGTCCTATATGCGGCCCTGGCGGAGCGAGGGTTTTTTTCGCCCGCGGAGTTGAACAGCCTCCGCCGTGTCGGCTCAAGGCTCCAGGGACATCCCGATATGCGTAAGGTGCCGGGCGTGGAGATGTCAACCGGTTCTCTGGGGCAGGGACTTTCGGCGGCGAACGGCATGGCCATCGCGGGTAAGCTTGACAAATGGGATTACTGGGTCTTTTGTTTGCTGGGGGATGGGGAATGTGAGGAGGGCCAGGTCTGGGAGGCGGCAATGGCGGCGGCGCACTACCGACTGGACAACTTGATCGCCTTTCTTGATTACAATGGCCTGCAGATCGATGGGCCAATCGGAGAAGTCATGTCGCCTGAGCCGCTGGCGGACAAATGGCGGGCCTTTGGCTGGCATGTGCAGGAGATCGACGGCCATGATTTCAACCAGATTACTGCAGCAATAAATGCGGCGAAAGCGGAGCTGGGGCGACCTTCCATGATCATTGCGCGCACCGTCAAAGGTAAAGGGGTTTCTTTTATGGAGAATCAGGTGGGTTGGCACGGGACGGCGCCCACCCCGGAGCAGGCCGAACAGGCCCTGGCGGAGCTGGCGTAACCCGTCCCCAGAGAGGTCAGCTGCTGTTTAGGGATCAGAAACTCGGCGGTGAGTATCTGACTTCAAGAGAGGCCAGCCGCGGCAAACCGTCAGGTTGGGCGAGGGCTTCGATCGATCCGATATCCGAGACAAACCCCTGGAGGGGCCAGCTGCTTCCTGGGGTCAGGGGCGCGGGTTTCGACCGCTTGTTCACCAACTTTCTGTTATTCGGATCCACCATGTTGCCACGCGCGCGAACAGGCAGTATCCTGCTCCTCAGGCGCTCATAGGGATGTCTTGAGGCAATATTCGCGCCGTTTCAACGCATCCGAATGGTTCACGGCGCTACGTCGAAAACCCTCGCTCCCTTTACAGATGAGCCGCAGCTGGCCGACATAAATCAAGGAAAGGAACGGTTGATGATGCAGAAGATCGCGACGCGCGAAGCTTATGGAAAAGCTCTGGTGAAGCTCGGAGAAAAATATCGTGACCTGGTGGTGCTGGATGCCGACCTGGCCAAATCTACCAAGACGGCGGATTTCGCGAAAGTCTATCCCGAACGGTTTTTCGATATGGGCATCGCCGAACAGAACATGATGGCGACCGCGGCGGGGCTGGCGGCGGCCGGCAAGATCCCCTTCGCCAGCACTTTCGCGGTGTTTGCGACCGGCCGAGCGTATGACCAGGTTCGTAACTCGATTGCCTATCCACGCTTAAACGTGAAAATCGGTGCCAGCCACGCGGGGATTACTGTGGGCGAGGACGGGGGATCGCACCAGTCGATTGAAGACATTGCCTTGATGCGCGTCTTGCCCAATATGACCGTGATTGTACCGGCGGACGCGGTTGAGACGGAACAGGCCGTGGCGGCGGCGGTGGAGATTGATGGTCCGGTCTACCTGCGCCTGGGGCGACTGGCGGTGCCGGTGATTTACGACCAGGAGTACCGCTTTACGTTTGGTCAGGCTGTTTGCCTGCGTTCAGGCCGGGAGGCGGCCATCATCGCGACGGGTATAATGGTGGCAGAAGCCCTTGAGGCGGCGAATATCCTGGCGGAACGGGGGATAGAAATCACGGTCTTGAACGTGCACACCATCAAGCCCCTGGATGTGGAAACAATTGTGGCGGTCGCCCGGGAAACCGGGGCGGTAGTCACAGCTGAAGAGCACAGCGTCATCGGTGGGCTGGGAAGCGCGGTGGCAGAAGTTTTGATCGAGAACTATCCCGTACCGATGAAGAGGGTCGGGGTGATGGACCGCTTCGGTGAATCGGGGACGCCTGGTGAATTAATGGAGAAATATGGCCTGACTGCCACCCACCTGGTGGTGGCGGTGGAAGAAGTTCTTGCCAGAAAAGCTAGAAACATTTAGATAAGTGTAGAAATTGGGAAAAGGATATTCCTGTCTTGTGTCGAAACAACCCTAAGAGGGTTGTTTTTTAATTGGATGAGGTGGACAGGTTGTTGATCCAGTTGTTTAATGTTTCGAAGATTTATCCCAATGGGGTCAAAGCCCTGACCGACGTGACTCTGAAGATAGATAAAGGTGAGTTTGTGTTTCTGGTGGGGGCCAGTGGGGCGGGTAAGTCCAGCTTTATTAAACTCCTGTTTCGGGAGGAACTGCCGACCCGCGGCCAGATCTTTGTTGGTGGCAAAAGCCTGGTGCGGATGAAATCATCCGAGGTGCCTTTCTTGCGGCGGCAGATGGGCATCGTTTTTCAGGATTTTCGTCTCTTACCCCACAAAACGGTCTACGAGAATGTGGCCTTTGCCCTGGAGGTAGTCGAGAAGCCGCCGGGAGAGATCCGTCACCGGGTGATGGAATCCTTGCACCTGGTTGGCCTAAGCGGAAAGGAAAACCTTTTCCCCGATCAACTGTCTGGCGGTGAACAACAGCGAGTGGGGATCGCTCGGGCGGTGGTGAACAAGCCGGTGATCCTGGTGGCCGATGAACCAACGGGTAACCTGGATCTCGATACTTCGTGGGGGATCATGCACCTTTTGTCTGAGATTAACAAGCGGGGGACTACGGTGATCATGGCCACGCATGCCCGGGAACTGGTAGACGGGATGCGGAAGCGAGTCATCGCCATTGAAAATGGCCGGGTGACCAGAGACGAACAGCGGGGGACGTACGGCTATGAAAATTAGAACGGTAGGCTACTTTTTCCGCGAAGCCATGCTCTCAGTCAAGCGGAACGGGTGGATGAGTCTGGCCTCGGTGGGAACAATGGCCATTTGTTTGCTGGTGGTGGGGACGGCCCTGCTTCTGGTGCTGAATACCAACCGGATTGTGACCTCGATTGAATCCAACATCGAAATCATTGCTTACCTGCGTACCGACACCACCGTGGAAAAGTCAGTGCAACTTGGAAAAGAACTGCGGGCAATGCCGGAAGTGGCGGAAGTCGAGTTTGTTTCCAAAGAAAAAGCCCTGCAGACGCTCACGCAGAAGTTCGGCAAGGAACACAACCTGATCGCGGCGCTGGGCGGCACCAACCCCTTGCCTGACGCCTTCAAGATTAAGGCGAAAAACCCGGCTGAGGTCGGTGATCTGGCTAAAAAAATTGAGGCGCTGCCCCAGGTGGAAAAGGTCCGCTATGGCCAGGAAGTGGTGGAAAAACTGTTTTCCCTGACCAGGTGGCTGAAGCTGATTTGCGTAGGGATTATGGTGTTTCTGGCCCTAGCAGCGGTCTTTCTGGTGGCGACCAATATTCGCCTGGCCCTGTTTGCCCGGCGGCGGGAGATTCAGATTATGAAACTGGTTGGCGCGACCAATTGGTTCATCCGCTGGCCATTCTTTCTGGAAGGGATGTTCCTGGGACTGGTGGGTGCTGTCATTGCTGTGGCCATCCTGGCGGGATCGTATTCAGTCCTAATCGGTCATGTGCGGGTGACGCTGGCCTTTCTGCCACTGGTAACGGATCCGCGCTTGCTGTGGCAGGTGTTTGGTGGCCTGCTGGCGGCAGGGACAATCCTTGGGGCAATTGGCACGGTGATTTCACTTTACCGGTTCCTGGATGTGTGAGGAGAATAAGGGGGGAAGCTAGACAGATGATGAGAACTGGCAAGCACCCGCTGATCGCTTTTACTCTGCTCGTATTTATTCTGGTGACGTTCTGGCCGGCCAGCGCTTCGGAACTGGATGAGCGGCGCCGTCAACTGCAGGAAGTGAGCCGGCAGATCGAGGAAAAGCAGCAGCAGCTTAACCAGGCGAAGAGGCAGGAAAAGACGGTCATGGGCCAGTTGAAGACACTGGAGTGGGAGATTGACCGAACGGAAACGGAGATCAGTCAGATCACCGGGCGATTGGGTGCGGTGGAGAAGGAGATTAGCCAGCGCGAGTCCGAGTTGAAAAAGGCGGAACAGGACCTGAACAACCGGACGACCATCCTCAACAACCGCCTGAAGGAAATATACCAGAGTGGGGAAGTCAGCTACCTGGAGGTTTTGCTGGAAGCCTCGAGTATTAGCGATTTCCTGACCCGGTTTGACCTCCTGCAGCGGATTGTGGCGCAAGACCTGGCTTTGCTTCAGACGATCGAGAATGAACGGCACCAGGTTGAAACCAGGAAGGCCGATCTGGAAGTCAAACGCAACGAAATGATGGGACTGCGCCAGGATGCGGAAAGCAAGCGGTCGTATCTGCAGCAGCAGAGCCAGGAGAAGGAGAAGCTGCTTAACTCGATCCAGAACCAGAAAGAGATTGTCGAAAAGGCCCTGGACGAACTGGAAGAGACCTCGCGCGAACTGGAAAAGATCATCCGTGAGCTGCAGGCCAAACAACCACAGCCCAAGCAGGTGGAAGGCAAGTATGCCTGGCCATTGCCTGGCTACAGCCAGATCAGTTCTGACTATGGCTGGCGGATCCACCCGATTTTGAAGCAGCGCCGGTTGCATACCGGGATTGACATTCCGGCACCCAGCGGCACAGCCGTTAAGGCGGCGCAGAGTGGCATGGTCCTGTATACGGGTCCGATGGGCGGTTACGGTAAGGTGGTTGTCCTGAGCCACGGTGGGGATCAATCGACCCTGTACGCTCACCTTTCTGCCATCTCTGTGGCGGTTGGCGATGAGGTGAAAAAGGGGGATAAAGTCGGGGCGGTGGGCAGTACCGGCTGGAGCACTGGCCCACACCTGCACTTTGAGGTGCGAATCAACGGGACCCCTACCAACCCCTGGTCGTATCTGAAGTAAGATCTTGATGTTTCTTGTGTTTGGCATAATATTGGTGTAGTATAGAACATATACATTAGTAGTCGTTCCAGTTAAAGGTGGTAGGAAGGTGTTCGATTTGTCTCAGCGACGAGGTATTGTGCAGGGGATCCTGACCGCGCTGGTGATCATCAGCCTGCTGGTGACGGGTTCACTGGCGGTGCTTATTGCTTCCCATTTCGACCAGTTTGGGCGATTGCTGAAAGCGACGCTACTTGTACGTACGCAGGGGCTGCAGCCAGTGACTGTCAATCAATTGATCGACGGGGCGACGGAAGGGATTGTTGGTTCCCTTCACGATCCTTATTCAGTATACCTTGATCCCAAACATTTCCAAGAACTGAATATCCAGATCCGGGGGACATTCGGCGGGATCGGAGTTTTTGTCGGGCAAAAGGAGCAAAATAAGCTGACGGTGATGGCTCCACCATTTAAAGGGACGCCGGCAGAGGCCGCCGGGCTCAAGCAGGGTGATGTCATCATCGAGATCGATGGCCAAGATGCCCGGAGCATGGATACTGATACCGCGGTTAGCCTGATGCGCGGCGAACCAGGAACCCGGGTCAATCTGGCTATTCAGCGCGGTGAACAGGTGATCCGGGTGACGATCACCCGGGAGAAGATCAGCATTCCTACCGTTCAGGGACGCATTTTGGAAGAAGCGCCGAAGATCGCCTATGTGCAGATTTTTCAGTTTAACACCAATACCGAGCAGGAACTTAACAAGACCCTTCAGGAACTCAACAATAAAGGGTTTAAAGCGATTATTCTCGACTTGCGGAATAATCCCGGCGGTGATTTTAGCGCCGCGATTAAGGTGGCTGAGTACTTTGTCTCCAAGGGGCCAGTGGTTCGGGTGGTGGCGCGTAACGGGCGCGAAGAGGTCTACGAGGCATCTGGCCGAAACCTGAAGTTGCCGCTGGTGGTACTGGTCAATGAGGGAAGCGCCAGTGCGTCCGAGATTGTGGCCGGCGCAATTAAAGATCGCCAGGCGGGTACCCTGGTGGGAACGAAGACTTTTGGCAAGGGCCTTGTGCAGACGGTGTTCCCACTTCCCGGTGAGGCTGGTCTGAAATTGACCACGGCTAAATACATGACCCCCAATGGCCATGACATTAACCAGAAGGGGATTGAACCCGATGTCAAGGTAGAATTGCCACCCAAATCATCACGTGATGTCCAACTGGATCGGGCGATCGAGATCTTGAAAGGTCAGATCCAGGGTGCCAGATAGTCTGCGCTAAGTATGGCCATGGAATGGAGAGCATTTCATGGCTTTTTCTAAAGCCCCGGGGGGTGAAGCAGTGAGTCTGTTGTCGCAACTTGTGCCGATGGTCTTATTCTCTTTATTCCAGGTCGTTTTTTCTACCATGTTTCTGGTGCTGATTGTGGTCATTGGTTTTCAATACTCACGGCTGAGCAAATTAAAGGAGCATTTCTTCGGCTATAACGACCAATCCATCTGGCGGGTAACTGTAATCTCAACCCTCTTCGGGCTGGCCGGAGGTTTTATCGGGAGTTTCCTGATGATTTTGTTTGGCATAACCCTGAATGGGATTGGGATTGCCTATCTCTGGGGGATCGCCCTGTTCTTAATGCTGATCAACCCTCGTTACCTCTGTTTTGCCTATGGGGGTGGGCTCCTTAGCCTGGTCAGCCTGATTTTTGGTTGGCCGGAGGTGAATATTCCCCAGTTGATGGGGCTGGTCGCGATTTTGCATATGGTGGAGGCCTTGCTCATTT
The DNA here is from genome assembly GCA_013178045.1 of Bacillota bacterium. Lineage (NCBI taxonomy): Bacteria > Bacillati > Bacillota > Bacillota bacterium. The sequence goes on along the minus strand of JABLXP010000029.1, from coordinate 17,498 downwards.
TGGGCAGCGGGCACCTGGATCCGGTGCCAGTCTATCTGCAAAACCGCAGCGGCCGCGTGGTCGGCGGGTTTAACCTGCAGAAGTTCTGGCCGATCCCGATCGTTGCCCTGACCACGGTTTCATTAGCTGGACCAACCACCGGCGGAGTGGCGATGCCCGATTGGTGGCCGTTAATCAAACCGCTGGCCGAAGTGCCCCCGGATCTGGTGTTTGCCATTATTCCAGTGGTGGCGGTGTTAGGGTACGGGGAACTGGCGGTGACGGCTTTGCCCGAGCAGCGGACCCGGGTCTCGGCTGTAAATCTGGGTTTGTACAGTCTGGTTCTGCTGGGGCTGGCGGTGGCGGCTTCGCGTGCCGACAGTTTGCGCTGGCTGCCCGCTCTGTTTGCTCCCCTGGGGCATGAACTGATCATTCTGCGGGGGCAGAAATCGGAACTGGAAGGTCAACCGAGGTTTGTCCCGCCGCGGGAGGGAGTAATGATCCTGGATGTGTTGCCTGGGTCAGTCGCGGCGGCCGCTGGCTTACGGCGGGGGCAGATCATTACCCGGGTGAACGGGCAGCCGATCTATTCCCGCTGGGATTTGCTGGGGATGATGGAAGATAATGACCGGTTGGAGTTGGAGGTTAAGCCCAATAGCCGCTGGCCGAGCCGGCGGCTGATGTTGATTAAACCAGGGACTGGTCAGCTGGGGGTAATTCTGGTTCCCGAGGGGCCCGAGGAGGGACACCTGGATTTTACCATGTCCAGCCCGCTGGGCAGGTGGTGGGGGATGATCTGCCGTAAATTCCGGGGTTAACTAGACGACGCGGGCAGTGTCCCAGTCGTTCAGACTTAAGTTGACGCCGTGGATGACCAGCGCTTTGGCAATTTCGTGGGCCGACGACCGATCGGGGACGTGAATTTCCCGTTCGGCCACTGGTTGACCCTGGCGAAAGTACTTGATTGACCAACCGTCGCGGGCATGAGGTTCCACTGTGACTTCAACCTCGTCATTCCGGTAACTGGTGAGAGCCTGTCCGAAATAGGCTTCTACTTTGGGATGCCAGGCCCGGGCAAAATTGCAACCTTCTGCTCGCTCGCATAGTGTACAGTTTGATTCTGTGCGCTTTTTTTGTGTGTAGCCGTTCGGGCACCGCCGGTCAAAACGCAGCTTCAGGATTTCTTTATCCATAAATAATCCCTCCGTGACCAATGAATTCCGTGATTAGTATTACCTGATTTAACTTAATTGTACCATGGCTCGGCAGTAACGAACAGAGTCATCATATCAATCCTCATGCTTCACGGTACAACCAGACGTGAAAACCAGGAGGTGCTTACATCACCAAAATAATTCTGTTAAACTAATATTGGAGAGACGTATTGAAGGAGGTGAAATCCCGTTGGTAGTATTACTGGAAAAGAATGTTTTATTAGCAGAGGACTCAACCCTCACCAGGTTTTACGCCAGGAGGGCACTGGAAGAGAAGGGTTACCTGGTGGATGAAGCTGCCAGCGGCGTGGAAGCACTGGTTAAGGCCAGGGAAAAAGCAGAACCGTATGACCTGGTGATCCTCGACATCCACCTTCCTGGCATGGATGGCCTGGCTGTGCTAGAGAACCTTAAACAACTACCAGAGTACCGGTATGTGCCAGTCATGGTCGTGACAGTCGAGAGCAATGTCTCTATGGTCAGGCGAGCTATAGAACTGGGAGCGGTGGAGTACCTCTCCAAGCCTTATACGGTTGAGGAGTTAGTGCGCCGCGTGGAGAAACTGATCGGATCGGGCGCTAGGGGAGAGGTTACGCCGGTAGAGCTGTTCCATAAAGTGCTGAGAAACGAAATCAACCGGGCGAAGAGGGGCGGATTGAAGCTTGCCCTGGTTCTTGCCAAGTTTGAAGGTCTGAGATGGAAAAAGGTAGTGGAATGTGCCAAGCAGGCACGGCGCCACCTGCGCGAAATAGACACGGTCATAGAATTCAAGAAGGATACACTGGTGCTGGTCCTACCCCTAACGGATAAAGAAGGAGCACAGGTGGTAATAAAGAAACTGGGGAAAGTGTTGCCTGAGGCGTGGGGTTACGGGATTGCGGTATACCCGAACGATGGGCAGGATGGTGAGGAGCTTTTCGCCTTTGCAGAAGCTTCTCTTAAAGAGAGTAGAGATAAAGACAAGCCGCCCTGGCGTGCTGGTCCAGCGATAAGAAAATAAACATCCGCACTGATCAGATTCTTGCGACCGAACCACATTCTTGCGACCGAACCACAAAAAACAGAAAAAAATAGTCACACTTTACGCTTTTTCTCATATAGTAATGTAGGCATCAATAATTAAATGAACTGGATGGGGGGCAGAAATTGTGGCGGAGGCAAGAATCAAGCATATTTTCCCGGGCGGCAATACGGTACAGGGCTTCTATTCCTTATTTGATTCAGTGTTAGAAGGAATGGATCACATATTTGTTATCAAGGGAGGGCCGGGGACGGGTAAATCGACCCTGATGCGCAAGATCGGGTTGGCTATGTTTGAGCGTGGTTATGATATTGAATTCCTCCATTGTGCTTCGGATAATGATTCCCTGGACGGAGTAATCATTCCGGCCATTAGGGTGGCCCTCGTTGATGGTACAGCGCCGCACGTCGCTGTGCTATTACGCAAAACCTTCTGAGCCTTAAAAATCAAGGGATTTGGGATAAGCTCAGTGCTCAACAGCACTGGGTTTTTTACTTTTGTTTCAAAGAAATGCAAAAACCATCAGATTATTAACTTCTTGACAATTCTAGTAGTAGAAGATACAATAAAATTTGGGGAAAATGGGGTTTATAAAATATTTCACGGAGAGGGTTATAATGACTATCACCCAGCGGCAAAAGGATTTCTTGCAAATTATTAAGCAGATTTACGAAGCTACTAATCTGCCAGTACATTATGCGCAGGTGGCAGAATTGCTAAAAGTAAGCAAATGGAGCGCTTACGAAATGCTGAAAACATTAGAAAAAAAGGGGTTTTTGACTACTCAATACGAAGTCAATCTGAAAAAAAAGCACCCTGGTCGGGCGAGAGTAATGTTTGCTCCTGCACAACTAGCCAACTTGGTTTTGGCAACAAAAAAGTTTGGAACTCCGACACCCAACAAAGAAGTACAATTGCTGAAAGAAAGAATATTGTCTCTTTATGATAAACCAAAGAAGAGCGAGTTGAGGGAACTTGTAGAACAATTGAAGACTGAATTGCCAAACATCGAAAACCCTCTTGTTTCTTGTGCCTATGTAATTGCCATCTTGATTTTGCAGCTGCAAACTCTGAGCAAAACCAGCATCCGTCTGATCAAGAACATGGCTTTGGACGTAGCCAAGGGGGAAATAGGGCTAGCCATGTTTGTTGGTGCAGTGATGGGCAGCATGCTGAAAACAGCTTCCCAAGTTCAACTGCTTTCTCATTTGGCCGACTCCCTGTCGGGGTTTCAGAAGAATCTGGCAACATTGAACCAGTCTGAACAGACACTATTGATGGACTTTTTGGGTGAGGCGTTGGCAAAAGCGACATAATTTTTTTTGCGAGATATTTATGGAATTTGGGAATAATGGGGATATTGGGGGAGTACGATGGCTGCATGATGGCTGCATGATGGCTGCATTCAGACCGATATTGAGCATAAAAAACTCAAGGAAAGCATGAAGCGCTATTTTTTTAAGATAAATTTGGGGATTTTGGGGAAAAGGAGCGGATATACAGACTGACTAAGCCTCCAAATAGCGAATCCACTGCTAATTTCAATACCGTCAATTTTTAGGAGTGATAAATTTGAATCAAAACCTGACCAACCTGATATTGTTTTTTTCGTTTTACTCCTTGCTGGGATGGATTATTGAAACGTTATTCAAAAGTGTGCACGCAAAAAGATTCGTGAATAGCGGGTTTCTGTCCGGGCCCTTCTGCCCTGTGTATGGTTTTGGTGCCCTGCTGGTAATTCAGTCATGGGAAATGGTGAATCGTACCATATCATTAGTCGATCCGGCAACACGAATGGTTATTAGCGTAATACTGGCTATTATGGGTACCAGCGTGCTGGAGTATTTGACTGGAAGTTACTGGAAAAGCTTTTTAACCGCAAATGGTGGGATTACAGCGAAGAACGGTTTAATATTCAAGGGAGAATCTGTCTTAAATATTCTGTATGTTGGGGGATGTTGGCCTATTTAATGTTGGAAATTATCCACCCGTTTCTATTACAATGCACAAACAATGTTTCAATGAATTTAAAATATTTTTTCGCCGGTATTATGATAGTTTATTTCGGATTTGATTTGATAAACTCCGTCGAAGATGCTTTGGAGCTACGGAAGGAGGAGTTTAGAGGTTCTCTAAATGAAAAATGGAAACAGATCCATAATTTCGAGGAATACAGGAATTGTATTGACGATTTAATTTACTCTGCTCCCGTTCAGAAAATGAAACGGTTCAAACATCACTGCCATGTAACATGTTTCGAACACAGCTTGAATGTCTCTTTCTACAGTTTTCTGCTCTGTAGAGCTTTGGGGTTGGACTATAAGGCGGCTGCCCGGGGAGGATTACTCCATGATTTATTCCTGTATGATTGGAGAACAACCACACTAAGTCATGGAAAACATGGGTTTGTTCACCCCCGACTTGCCTTAAACAACGCATCAACAGTGTCTTCTTTGAATGAAGTGGAAAGGGATATTATATTAAAGCACATGTTTCCCTTGACCTGGCAACCGCCATCCTACAAAGAATCGCTGATTGTATGTTTAGTTGACAAATACTGCGCATGTGCAGAGATTATTGGTTCCATATTCCGCACTACATATCCGTCCCGGGACGGCCCTACCCCTTCAGGTATAGGAATAAAGTCAAGGTAATTTTCCGAACCAGCAGGTGAGAAAGCTTTTTTCATCTTTTAAGTTTCAACTGCCGTTTTACACAACCAAAAAACAATTAAAGAAAGGAGTGACGTCAGGTGTTTAAGTACGCTAAAAAGTTTGTAGGAGAAGCTGTAATAACTGAAGTAACGAATTACTTAGCCAAAAACCCAGAAAAAAACATTGAAACATTGATAAATCTAGTCAGCAAGATGGCTATCCGCGAAAATCACAAAAAGCAAATTGCCTCAGTCAGTAAATATCTTTCCGACAAGGATTCTCACTGGCACAAGTTGTTTGTCACCACTTTGAAAGAAACCCATCCGAAAGTCCGTGAACGTTTCGCTGTCAATTTTATTATCAACTCCGTGTTGAGCGGGATTCCTAAACAGTATGAACTGGCCGAAAAGCTCGGTTATGCTGTCCCTTGGGCTATCCTTATGGATCCTACTGACCGCTGTAACCTCCGCTGCAAGGGATGTTGGGCAGGAGAATATTTAATGAAAAATGACCTCCCCTTGGAACTTATGGACCGAATAGTCAGTGAAGGCGAGGAGCTTAACATATTTTTCTACCTCTTCTCCGGTGGAGAACCACTCATCAGAAAAAATGATATTTTAAAGCTGGCCCAAAAACATCCTGATAGCATCTTTCATATCTTTACCAACGGAACACTGATTGATGAGAAGTTTGCCGAAGAATGCCTGGATGCAGCCAACATCACCTTTGCCATAAGCATTGATGGCTTTGAAAAAGCTACGGACATGCGTCGGGGCAAAGGCATTTTTGCTAAAGTAATGAAGGCTGCAGATATTCTGCGGAAACAGGGGCTCATCTTTGGTTTTTCAACTACTTATCACCGCTACAATGTGGATGAAATTACCTCTGATGAATACATTGATATGCTCATTGACAAGGGTTTCCGCTTTGGCTGGCTTTTTACCTATGTTCCCGTAGGTTCTGAAGCTGATGTGGAGTTTATGGCTACTCCCCAGCAAAGAGCGCATGCTTGGAAGCGTATCCAAGAGATTAGAGCCACCAAGCCTATCCTTGTTGCTGATTTCTGGAACGATGGCGAATTTAGTGGAGGATGCGTTGCCGGTGGCCGTCGCTACTTCCACATCAATGCAGCAGGCGATGTAGAACCGTGTGCTTTTGTCCATTATTCTTGCGCTAATATTAGGAGCATGAGCTTAAAAGAAGCGCTTGGCAATCCGCTTTTTCGAGCTTACCAAAAGCGTCAACCATTTAATGAAAATCATCTGCGTCCCTGTCCGCTTATAGATAACCCGCACGAACTGGTGGCTTGTGTTAGAGAAAGCCAAGCTCAGTGCACCCAGACAGTCCCAACCGATCCTGAAAGGCTCGCCAGCAGCTTGGCAAACTACGCCGCAGAATGGGGCAAAATTGCAGATAAAATGTCAAAGCGGATTTAAAACTGATCCATTTCGGCTTCGGCCGATTTTTTTTGATCCACTCTCCGTAGTATAGGCGCTGATGGTAAAGTACATCACCACCAAGTATTAACCTAGGTAAGGGTAGAGCACTGACTATTACACGGGTTGACTACGGTCTGGTAATAGATTAGCGGCTTAAATAGGTTAAGTTTTAATGGGGTGTCAACACCGGTCTAAAAATCCCCAAAATCACCGGTTCAAAATTCCCCACCCTGATGTCCTAATTTAAACTTCCATCTTCATTTGTGGTATTAGGGCGGGCCTTATTTTTTCCTTTCAGTCGGTAGCTTTCTCCTCTGATGTTGATGGTGATTGAGTGATGCAATAAACGGTCAAGGATCGCGGTTGCGATAACCTGGTCACCTAAGACCTCTCCCCAATCTACAAAGCTTTTATTAGAGGTCAGTATAATCGAACCTTTCTCATATCGCCGGGATATTAACTGAAAAAATAAGGTCGCACCAGTTCTATCTATCGAGAGGTATCCCATTTCGTCTATTAACAATAGTTTCGGTTTCGTGTAACGCCTCATTCTTTTGTTCAACTGGCCTTCTTCATGGCCTTTTTTCAGTTCATTTACCAGGTCCTGGGCGGTGGTAAAATAAACCGATATTCCTTTCAATAAGGCTTCCATCGCTAAGGCCACGGCAATGTGGGTTTTAACCTTATGTAAAGCTTTACATAATGGCAATTATGCAAAGTAATTGCTTATGTCAAGTTGATGGGCACAAACAAGCAATGAGCCTATTTATGCCCTATTTACTTGACATAAATAAGAGGCTATTGGCAGATCTTCTGTAACCAGCTCAGCAGGTCTGATCATCCTGCCAGGCAGGTACATCGTTAATCACTGTTGGTGAGTAAGCCTGCTCCAGTGCCAGACGTTTCATGCGGGCATCCGCCCTGGCATAGATTTCACTGGTGGTAACACTGGCATGGCCTAAAAAGTCTCGGATGTAAACCAGATTCACGTTCGCCTGTAAAAGATGCATAGCTTTGGTGTGCCGGAACACATGCGGCGATACTTTATCCGGCAAAAGGATAGTGTTTTGTTCTTTGACAGCATTCACGTACTTGTCGATGATGTACGAAACCCCTGCCCTGGTCAGCTTCTGATGACGGCTGTTGAAGAATAACGGGTGATCTGATCTATCAGGGGCAGTCAGCCGTCTTTCTTCCAGGTAATCCTTCAGCAGGACAGCTGTCCGGCTCATCAGCGGCACATGCCGCACTTTTCGGCCTTTCCCTCTGAGAGTGATGGTTGCCGGCTGTGTTAACCGGATGTCGCGGACTAAAAGATCCGTTAACTCCTGCACCCGTGCACCAGAATCGTACAGTACTGTTAGAAGTAACAGATCCCGTCGGCCTGCCGGTGTTTTCCGGTCGGGCTGGTTTAAGATGGCTTCCAGCGCTTCTGTTGTTAGATAGGATACTGCTGGTTTCCCTGTCTTTTTCAGTGGAATGGACAGAATCCGCTGGTACATCAAGAGTCTTTCGGGGGTTTGTGCCTGCACATACCGAAAAAAAGCATGAATGGCTGCCAATCGCTGGTTGCGGGTAGCAATACTGCACTTGCGTTTCGTTTCAATCCAGGCCATAAACGTCAGTACCAGATCATCATCAATGTGCGCCAGTGTTAAACATTCAGGAGAGATGCCTTTTTCTTCCCGGCAAAAAAGCAGTAAAAGTTTGAAAGTATCCCGATAGGAGGTGATGGTGTTTGGACTCAGGTTTCTTTGGCCAGGCAGATAGATACTCAGGTAGTCCGTTAGGTATTTGGCAAAATCCGTGGTTTTCATTGGTCATCACCCGGCAGTAAACACCCAAACCTTTCGTCCATGGTTGCCACAATATCCGGGTAGAGTTCTGCTGTCAGGCGCAGATAATGCTGAGAGCTTTTCAGCCCCGTATGTCCAAGGTAAGTGGACAAGTAAGGAAGGGCAACTGTCAGGTCAGTTCCACTGCGCACCCAGCGTTTCAAACAGTGGACGGCAAACGTATGACGAAGGTCATGAAGGCGTGGTCCTTTGCCCCTGCCGCCGTGCGAAATGCCTGCTTGCCAAAGAAATCTGCGGAAGTATTCATAGATTCTTTTTTCACAGTATTGACCCCCATGGGGAGATGGGAAGAAAATGTATTCAGGTTGTTTAATGGGGTGCATCACCTCCATGTAAATGCGACATCTTTCATTCAGCGATGGAGCCATCGGAACAAGTCTGTCTTTGTGAAATTTGGCATTTCTAATGGTCAGTGTTCCGTCTATTGTATTCACATCGCCGACGGTCAAGTGCAGCACTTCCGAAACGCGAAGCCCACAACCGTATAGGATTCTGAACAGCAGCGGGAAGATAAGGTGGCGATACGGGCTATTCGCTACAGGCTGGCACTGGTCCACCTGGTTAAAAAAACGGGCCAATTCTGTTTCGGTAAAAAGATACGGTTGATACTGTTGCGACTGGCTCCGGCCGAGATGGTCCGGATAGATGTAAGCATCGTATCCCAACCGAACCAGGTATCTGGCCAGCATGCGAATGAGCCTGATCCGCCGGCTGTGTGCATCGTCAGACTCAAACAGCTTCTTTTCAGCCCACTGCATGGCAAGCTCTTTGGACAGACAACACTGGCTGTGACCTATCTCAACACAAAACTCATCGAATCGTTTCAGAGCAGCCGCCTGTTTTTGGTACGCGTACCCAAGCGCCTGATTTTCCAGGACAAACCCTTGTATCGCATCGGCGAAAACGCTGGTGTAAACTGGCATCCCATTAGATGTTTTCATGGTGGAACACCTCATCAGGATCCAGCGCACATTTGCGCAACCCTTCAAGATCGATTTTCAGATAAACACTGGTGGACATGGTACTCATATGGCCCAAGATCTCCGAGATCACCGGCAGGGGTGTTTCCTGCTCCAGCAGAACACTGGCCAGCGTATGCCGGAGGGAATGCATCCCCTGTGAAGCCCCTGTCCGCAGCTTGATGCCAGCAAGACGTGTGTATTTGGTGATCATGTTATGCAGGTTGGCGTGGGTTCCAAAGGTTTCAAAAGGAGCATGGTGCCGGACAAAGAGGTGAGGGGATTCTGTCTTAGGCCTGCCATTCTTAAGGTAGTCAATGATGGCCCAGCCGATATCGTCCAGTATGGGATAACTCACTGTCTGCTTTGTTTTATGCTGAACAATCTCAATACTCCTGGTTGCCCAATTCAAGTTGGTCAACCTGATTTCTTTAATGTCCTGGATCCGCATGCCCAGCCGTGCCACCATTAACAAAATAGCATAATCTCTTTTGCCGTTGGGATTGCCCCGGTCGACTGACTCAAGAACGCGTTTGACATCTTCAGGCTTCCAGGCGCTTGGAATTTTGGGAAAATGCGGCTGTTTCAGTTTGGGTACATCACTAGATAAATCTTTTTCATGGTAGCCGTTCAAGTACAAAAACCTTAAGAACGATCTCAGCGTTGTCAAAATAGCGGAAATGGATTTTTTGTGATAGCCGGCAATGGTTCTGGTGTAATCTGATAAATGTTGGGCAGTCAGTAATGACAGAGATGTCATCCCGCAATCATCCAGATAGTCAATGAATAACTGTGCTCGATAGATCCGTGTGCGCATTCCCTGTTCAGAATAATTTTGGCACACACATTCTTTTTGGTAACTCTTCAGTGCCTCTGCAAACTGAGGTGTCCTTTCATAAGGGGCTTTAGTGGTTCTACGTCGCAGAATGGCGCCATGCAGTTGATAATCTCCCAATACTCGGATGCAACGGGCTTGACCCCTAAAAGTGCGGTGGGAAGAGTTTGTGTAGATGTCCAGGTCAAAGTGATGGTGCATTCTTAAATATTTGTTGCCCAGATCTTCTGAATACACTGTTTCGCCTATGCTGTCAGCAAAGGTGATCAACCGGTTGTAAAATCTTCGGTAAGTGTTGCGTGTGTTTTCTGCATAGTTTAATCGTTCTAGCTCTGCCAGTACTTCTGCAACTAGTTTTCTGATGGGGACTTTCGGGTTCATACAATCCCTCCTTCAATATGATGGATGCTTCAGCATCACTTTCATCTTGAAGGATTATGGATAGTATTTCTATCATGAATTGAGCTTTTTCAATTATTTTTGCACTCGACTTGACATAAGCAATTACTTTGCATAATTCCCGACGCCCGGCGGTCCCAATAGCAAGATATTGGTGGCTTCAGTAAGAAAATTGAGATTGGCCAGTTCTCGAATCTGTCGTTCATTTATTGATGGTTGAAAGCTGAAGTCGAAGTTTGCCAGGGTTTTATGAAACGGCAGGTTGGCCAATTGGCTTCTTGTTTTAAATGCTCTTTCTCTGCGAGCGTTTATTTCTTCATCCAATAAGCTGCCCAGGAATTCCAGGTATGTTGAGTTGTTTTTAGCGGCTTGATCGAGTTTGTATTTAAGGGCATCTGCTGCTATTGGTAATTTTAGTTCATTTAGTTGGTTTTCTACATCTATCGCTTCCCACATTTATCTCACCTCACCCGATCAAACTTTCATATTCGGCAAGGGATCTGATCTGGACTAAAGGTGAGGTGGAGGTAAGGATAAGTGATTTTATCAGTTGGCAGCTTTTTACTTTCTTTATTCCCTGGTAATGTTCTCGATTAATTATCCGCTGGTATTGACCTTTGGCTAATTGATAACGGGTATAAATTTTACCGTTAAAGATAACTTCCAGCTGATTTTGTTCGATTCTGACGATTATATCTCTTCCAGCCAGTTCCCAGGGAACAGAGTAGTAGTTACGCTGGTATGAGATTAGACAGTCCATTGATACCCGTCGTTGTGTATAGGTGGCAGTGTCAAAAGGATGAATAGATATTGGCTTTAGTTTTTCTTCTTCCCAGCGTTCAAACGGGATAGCCTGCGTGGTCTGGTGAATTTTTGTGTTAGCTGTGGTATTCAGCCAGTTTAAGGCTTGCTGATTTAAATCGACCAGATCACTAAATTGAAGGCCGCAGAAGAAGTTTTCTTTAACATAACGAATCAGTCTTTCAACTTTCCCTTTTGTCCGCGGCCGATAGGGCCGGCAGAGTTTGGGGATGAAGCCGTAGTGGCGGGCAAAGTTTAAAAATCTTTCGTTCCAGATTAGATGTCCTTCACTGTCTCTGCCCAGTACCACCGTCTTTTGATTATCGTAGAGTATTTTGTCTGTCACGCCGTTAAAGTAGTTGAAGGCATTGATATGACAGCGCATTAAGGTTTCGGTGTCCATCTGTGTGGTAAATTCCAGATACATCAGTCGGGAGTAGGAGAGAACCATGACAAAGCCGTAAAGTTTCTGTCGCCTGCCCTGGTCATATATATAGCCGAAACTGCCCCAGTCACACTGGGCTTGTTCTCCTGATCCTGTCTCGTATCGTTCAGTGTATCTTTTTTCGGCCAGTGGTCTAAACGGCTGCATAAACAACCGCAAAATAGTGATTTGTCCAGGATATCCTTGGGCCTTAATCTCTTTAAGTATTTTCTCCGCGTTCAGCACTCCTTGCGCCATTCGTTGTATGATATAATCTTTGTAGGGATCAAGGCAGCTTTGGGTGTTTCTTCTTTTAACAGATTTTTGAGGTTTGTCTGATTCCAGTACTTTTCTAATGGTTTTTCGGTCTCGGCCGGTACGGCGGGCTATTTCGTTGATGCTCAGCCCATTTTCATACATTTCTTTAATATCCATCCATTTCCCACTCCTTATCATATTGACACCTCACCTTTGCTCGGTTTTGGTGTCTTTATTCGACTATTAAACCAATAGAACTTGCCAATCTTAAGCAGCCTGAGCTGTATGACATTATGAACTGCCTTACACCTCTGCAAAAGCATTTCCACCGCTATCTGACAGTTGGCGGGTTCCCCGAGCTTGCCCTATCAAAGGATGATTATTATGCCCAAAGGGTGCTGCGTGAGGATGTAGTCGATAAGGTATTAAAGCGTGATATCCCTGCGTTGTTTAACATCCGTAATGCGGCAGTTTTAGAAAAAGTGTTTTTATATCTGTGTTTTAATTCATCCAATATTATTAATATCACTACAATGAGTAAGGAACTAGATAACACGCCGTCTGTAACCATTTCGAATTATATCCAGTTCCTTGAGCAGGCAAACCTGATTTATGTCAGCTATCCGGTCAGTCTCGACGGGAAAAAAATAATGAAGGCCAAGCCGAAGATTTATATTGCAGATGCGGCTATTAGAAACGCTGTCCTTATGTTGGACAATGTCCTTGCCGATCCTGAAGAAATGGGGATTATGGTGGAGACTTCAGTATATAAGCACCTGGCGGCTTTTTACTACCGGTCAAATGCTAAAGTTGGTTATTATCGTAGACCGGGCGGCAGTGAAAAGGAGATTGATGTAGTGGTTGAATTGCCACAAGGCAAGATTCTTGTTGAAGTGAAGTATAGGGAAAATGCTGTCAACAAAGAAAATGATGCTATTGTAGAGATGTCAATGGATAAGGGAAAGATAATTGCTGCCATAGTCGTAACCAAGAAGCCGGAAGATTTTGGCATAATGCCGCATGATACTAGTGTTCCTATTATGCGTATCCCAGCCCATGGGTTTTTGTATTTGCTGGGACATGCTGAGAGGACTCATTATCTTGGATAGCGGTTGGGTGTTCCAGTTGCCTTGATGCGAAAAAACCGAAACAGAATACGCCGAGGACAGAAACCGTTGGCCCCGATAAGGTTAGATTTTCGTGAAGCACGAGAAATAGCTAGAGTAGCAGCAGGTGAGTTGCGTGATGACGTATTAAGTGGCGGGACCCAGCGCATTCGCCCGCAAATCGAAGAGCCAGAATATTTGTTCGAATAAGTTGCGCCACGAACGGAGGGTGAAAAAAATGATCAGAGATTCAGAAAAATTTTTGGGCGGAGGTAGGCTATTAACTCAGGCGCCGTGATACAATAGAGATGTGAGGAGGTGTGTGACTGTGACGCAAGAGTTGTTTGAAAGTAAAGTTTTGAACGATTTTATACCCGTGATCAAAAACATGGGTGTTGGAAAAACCCTGGCCGATAAAATAAGAATATCTTTAGCTATTGGGCTGTTTGTTGAAAGATCAGTCTCTCTGGAACGGGCAGCGGAACTGGCTGGACAGCCGTTGGGTCATTTTATTGACATCCTGCGCAGCAAAGGAATTTCTTGGGCTGAGTATACAGAAGAAATGATGGGGCAGGATGAATTTGCTGTCAAAAAATTTCTAGAAGAAACGGGATCCAGACATGAGTAAGGCGATTTGCAATGCCAGTCCCATTATTGCCCTGGCGATGCTTAACCAATTAAAACTGCTCTGGACGTTGTTTGAAGAAGTTTATGTACCAGAAGCCGTCTATAAAGAAATTGTGTTGGGTGAATCGGTGAACAATTACGGACAGACGGAGTTGAGAGAAGCTATTGATCAGGGCTGTGTATCTGTTTATACGGTTAAGGACCAAGCTCTAGTTGGTAATCTGTACGGCAAACTACACCGCGGGGAAATAGAAACCGTTGTTGGTGGCCGCGAGATGGGCGTGGACTTTGTTGTTTTGGACGAAAAAGCGGCAAGGGTTTTAGCGCAGGCTTTTTTGTTGGTACCGATCGGAACAATTGGCATTTTGCGTTTGGCTAAAACACAGGGATTAATAGATTCAGTCCGTCCATACTTGGATTTTTTACGGGTTTCGGGATTTCGTATATCTGATTACTTATATCGCAAAATATTGGAGAGCGAGCTTGAAGGTCAATAATGAAGTGAGCCCCGTTAATAACAGCATCACAACAGCTCCATTTAACGGCAACAAATCCATTTCCTAAGCGATTCTATCTATTATAAGTCAAGGAAGGAGAATTATCACGTCAACAATTCATCAAAGGGTCTTGCATAAATGATTAAGTGTGACGGTCTTGATTACCGTGAACTCATCTGCCGTGCTGAGAAAGAGTTGGCTGATGAAGAATTAAAGGGATAAGCAACAAGGATGAGACTGCTTTAATAAGCAGTCTTTTTAATGTCCGAATAGGACAATCAATCAGCGACATAAATTTTAACAGCAAGGAGGATTGATAAGGAGGAATGATAATATGAAAAAGCAAAAATCTTTAACCGTAAAGTTGGTCCAGGTTGGCAGCGCGGAGGAATGTCGACAGGCTTTGGCGCAGGCTAGAAAGATCGTATTTTTAAAACTTATGAAAAAAATGACCGCACAATCTAAGTAAGGGGATGGGGAATGTTCGCTGTTGTGTACATCCGGGTCAGCACGGAGGACCAGGCGCGCTATGGCTACAGCCTGGAAGGCCAGGAACAGGTCTGTTATAAAAAAGCTAAAGAATTAGGGGCAGTCAGGGTGGAGAAATTTCTGGACGTCGGGGTAACAGGAGAAATCCTGGAACGCCCTGGCCTTCAGGCTGCCTTGAGCGCTGTCCGGGCCGGGGCCAGGTGGTTTATCGCTTATGACCCGGACCGGCTGAGCCGGAAGCTGTCGCACCAGCTTTTCCTGGCGGAGACAATTGAAAAGACAGGCTGCCAGCTGGAGTTTGTCAATTTTGAATGGCAGAATACGCCGGAAGGGCGGCTCTTTTTTTCGCTACGGGGTGCAATCGCGGAGTATGAGAAAGAAAAATTCAAGATCAGGTCGATGTTTGGCAAGCGGACCAAGGCTAAGAGAGGTCTGCTAACCCACTCGCCGCACCTGTTCGGCTACCGGTATGAAGACGGGCGGCTGTACGTGGACAGCGGTCAGGCGATCATCTACCGGCGGATGGTAGAGATGGTCCTGGAGGGACTTTCGCCGGAAAGGATCGCCCAGGTTTTTAACAAACAGGGTATCCCGGCACCGAAGGGAAGGCATTGGTACCGGGGTACAATACGGAGAATCTTGAAAAACCCTACTTACACTGGCATGATTTACTTAAACCGGTATAACACCGAAGGAATCAAAGCAGCCAGACAGCGGGGAGAGCAGAGGTCGCCGACTCTCAGGTCGGACAATGAATGGATTGCCGTACCGATCACACCGATGGTCACGAAAGAAGAGTGGGAAAAAGTACAAAATACTTTAAAAAAAAACAAGCGAGGAAGACGGGGCCAGACAGTAAATTATTATCTACTGTCCTGTCTTCTTTATTGTGGTAAGTGCGGCAGCTCTGTCCACGGCAACTTCAATAATGGGTACCGTTATTACGTCTGTGCTAAACGGCATGTTTCGGGTTATGACTATAAAAAGGTGCCGGTCAGGTGCGATTCATCTTTTTTACGGGCCGACCAGGTTGAGGATATTGTCTGGAATAAAGTTAAAGAATGGTTGTCCGATCCAGAGGGAATATTGCAAGCGGCTGATCTTAGGGTGAGTAAAAATTCGGCAATTGAAGGAGAAATAAAAATTTTAGTGAATAGGTCTATTGAGCTCGACGATGAGCGGGAACGAATTTTTTTGGCTTACCGGCGAGGTAAAATAAGTCTTGACGATTTTGATAGAGCGGTTTCAGAAGTAGCCAGAGAAAAAGAGGGGGTAGAAAAACGGCTCAACGAACTTGAGAGCAAGCTGTCCAGCGAGGTAGATGCGGCCAGGAGCGTTGAGTTATTGAAGGAAATAGCTGATCGGGTCGCGGATAAGCTGGATGACCTTGACGATGCTGACCGTCGTGAAGTCATCCGGGCGGTGATCCAGCGGATAACGGTTCATGACACTGAGCTGATCCTGGATGTGAAAATTCCCTTGACAGATACGGTTTGCGTAATGGAATGACGCCGCACGTGATTGACCCGAAATACCCCGGGGCGGTGGATGAGATCATTAACCTGGGTGATCACTGGAACGAACAGCTGTTGCGGGAGCACCGGGAGGAAATTATATTCCTGACTGACCAGATTGCACAGCACTTTCAACAGGCTTATGTCCGCCTGCGAGAGGCCAGAGGAATCACTGACGAGTGGGCGAATTGTCTGAAAACCGGGTTAGATTCGGCCAGGCTTGGTGCCCTGACAGCCGAATTAATCGAAGAAATCTTTCAGGTTGTCCCGCGGGTTCGGCACTTGTTTGCGACTGCCATTACCCCGGCGGGACCGGTCAACTTTATGGACAGTATCACGGAGGATTGCACGCGACGCTATATTTTACGGGGTCAGCCAGGATGCGGGAAATCAGCTGTGCTTCAGCAGGTGGGGCAGGCGGCGCTTAAGCGGGGTTTCTCGGTTGACCTCTACCACTGTGGTTTTGACCCCGATGAGCTGGATGCGGTGATCATCCCTGCTTTAAAGACCGCGGTCGTAGATGGGTCCTCTCCCCATGTGGTGGAACCCCGGCGGCCGGGGGACAAAGTTTTGGATTTACTCGAGCTTATCGATTCGGTGATCCTTTATGAAAACAGCGCGTTCATCGCGGAGATAGAGAAACAATTCGAAGGCGTTTTCGCGGAAGGAGTGGCTGAGATCACTACAGCCAAGCGGATTCACGATGACCTGGAACGGTTTTATGTGGCAGCGATGGATTTTTCGGGGGTCGACCAAACCCGTGAGCGGTTGCTGGAGAAAATTCTTCACCTGGCGGCGGAAAAGTCGAAGCCGTAGTGTTATAAAGTAATTCGTTTAATAACTCCTCAATCTGGGGGAGTTATTTTTTTTCGTTATGCTTCGGACTGAAATTATATATGAGGGAGGTCGGATATCGAAAAAGAGTGGGAACGGCTGAGAGAATGAATATCCAATTGATGGTGCTTTTATCGACCGGGATGTAGTCAAACGCTCCAGTGGGCTGAGCCTCAAAAAGTCAAGGAAAAGCCTGGGTGGTGGGGAATTGAATCGACATTGTCCTGGTGCAAAAAGTCACGGAATTTTTAAACCACTTTTAAACCACAAATCCGGACAAGTCTTGTAGAATTATACTTTACGGCACGATGTGCCTTTGTTTCTTTATTGGTACGAATATTGCTAAAAAGCTGATTAATTAAAAAAATGGCGAAAGGTGCGTGGAGCATGTATAAAATTGTCAGGAAAAAAGTATTGGCCCCCGCAATAAAACTTTTTGAAGTATTCAGCCCAGAAGTCGCGGCCAAAGCCGAACCCGGCCAGTTTATCATTCTAAGAATTGACGAAAACGGCGAACGGATCCCTTTGACCATCGCCGATTTTGACCGGGTGGAAGGTACAGTCACCATCATCTTTCAGGAGGTTGGCGCGA
>JABLXP010000028.1 GCA_013178045.1 Bacillota bacterium | reverse complement strand
TTGGCGAATATTTAACATGAGACCTCACACTCCTTTAGTTTGACTTTGGGTGTTTTTTTGGGCGAGGTCTCATTTCTTTTTCAGGGGGCTGATCCCCTTCTGGTGCCTACTGAAATTTTACTCGGCCCTGGATATTCTTTCCTTGCTCTGAAATAGACATTGCCACGGAGTGATGTTAAAATATACTAAAAGTATGGGTACAATTATTTTATATTTTTGGGAAGGAGGGAAGGGATGAACACTCGCTGGCGTAAGATAATCAGTTATTTCGTGGTTGCGCTAGTTGCTTTCTGGTTGGGTTCTGTCATAAATGGTAAGGCAACAGCTCCATTCAGCCTGACCGCTCTATCCCGGTTGACAAAAACCACGACCGAAGCTATCCCGGTAGCTAAATCAGGTAATCTGCTCATCGGTCCTACAACCATTGCCGATACCGTTCAACAGATTGGTCTAGCGGTGGTGAATATCGATACTGAAATTGAATCACCAAGTCCCCGCGGCTTTGATCCATTCTTTAACGACCCGTTCTTCCGTGAATTTTTTGGGGATGCTTTTCGCGTGCGTCCGTCCCAGAAACAACATGGGATTGGCACGGGTTTCATTTTCAGCAAAGATGGATACATCATCACCAACGAACACGTTATTGCCCAGGCCAGTAAAGTGGTAGTCACCATCGGCAAAGATACCTACCCGGCGAAAGTGGTTGGGGCTGATCACGAGTTGGATCTGGCAGTACTGAAGGTTTCCGCTGACCGGGACTTGCCCACCCTGGTGCTGGGCGACTCAAACTCGATCCGGGTTGGTGATTGGGTGATCGCGATCGGTAACCCCTATGGTCTTGACCACACCGTTACCGCCGGTGTCATTAGCGCAACCGGCCGTCCGGTAACCATACAAGATCGTTCCTACCGCAATTTGATCCAGACTGATGCGGCGATTAACCCGGGCAACAGCGGCGGTCCGCTGTTGAACCTGAAGGGGGAGGTAATTGGCATTAATACTGCGGTGAACGCGCAGGCCCAGGGAATTGGTTTCGCCATTCCCATTAACACCGCGAAGGATGTTCTCGAAGACCTGGTGAACAAGGGACGAATCATCCGACCCTGGCTTGGCGTCGAACTGGAACCAGTCACGCCTGAATTTGCGCGCTATGCCGGTCTGCCCGATCTCGAGGGGGTGGTCATCTCGCGAGTTGTCCCCGGCAGCCCAGCCGCCAAAGCTGGTCTGAAACCTGCCGATGTGATCAGGGGGATCAATAACGAAAAAACTAGTAACTGGGAGGACCTCAATGACCGGTTGCGAAAGCTCCACGCCGGGCAGAAAACAGTCATCAGTATCTGGCGGGACAAACAAGATGTCTCGGTGGAAGTTATCCTCGGCGAGCGGCCGTAGAATCTAAATAGCAGAGGAGGTCTCTACTGATGAATCCAAAAGGGATCAAGAAAATTGCTGTCCTTACCGGCGGCGGAGATTGCCCAGGATTAAACGCAGTTATCCGCGCTGTAGTTAAAACCGCGATCAATGAGTACGGCCTAGAAGTGGTCGGCTTTCTGGACGGGTTCAATGGCGCTATCTACAACCGGATCCGACCGCTGGGCCTAAGCGATATATCCGGCATCTTGCCTCGGGGTGGAACCATTCTGGGTACTACCAACCGAGATAACCCCTTTGCCTATCCGGTTATCCAGGACGGCCAGCGCATTACCGTCGATGTTTCCGATCAGGTGATTGAGAATATTTACCGGAATGGGGCGCAAGCCCTGGTGGTAATTGGTGGAGACGGCAGTCTCACCATCGCTAAAGAACTGTTCGACAAAGGCTTACCTGTCGTCGGTATACCTAAAACGATTGACAATGACTTATCCGCTACCGATGTCACCTTTGGTTTTGATTCGGCCCTGGTGACGGCTACCGAAGCATTGGATAAACTGCACACCACTGCCGAATCCCATCACCGGGTTATGGTGCTGGAGGTGATGGGCCGCTATGCAGGCTGGATCGCTCTGGAAGCAGGCCTGGCGGGCGGGGCTGACGTCATTCTAATTCCGGAGATCCCGTTTAGCCTGAATAAGGTCTGTGAGAAAATCACCAACCGTTGTCAAGATGGCAAGAAGTTCAGCATCGTGGTCGTGGCCGAGGGAGCCAGGTACGCGGGCGGAGATATGGTGGTGCAGAAGGTAATCCCCGATAGTGCCGATCCCATCCGTTTAGGTGGGATCGCCAACAAGGTAGGCAATGAGATCGAAGCCCTAACGGGGATGGAGACCCGGGTCACTGTTCTTGGTCACCTGCAGCGGGGCGGCAGCCCCACCCCGTTTGACCGCATCCTGGGCACCCGGTACGGTGTCGCTGCGGTCAAACTGATTATGGAGGGTCAATTCGGGAAGATGGTTGCCCTCCGCAGCCCACAGATCACCGCCGTCCCCTTAGCCGAGGCTGTTAGTAATTTGAAGCGCGTTCCACCGGACGGCGAGCTGGTGTCCACTGCCCGGGCGATTGGCATTAGTTTTGGCGATTAATAAAATTTTTGCCGCAGAAGGAAATATGCGGTGGAAAAGGGAATATATTCTATATAAAAGTTTGGAAGAAGGGAGGGGTCACCTGAGAATTTTTCCTCAGGTGAATCTGCGTATGGAACTATTCCGCCCGACTGCCTCCAGGGGAGGGTTAATCGGTCTACTGACCTTCCTGGTGATAGCTTTTAGTTTAACTAAAGCCCTTTTCTACGCTCTGGCTGGTGCCAGTCAGTTAATGTGGATTGTTTTCCTTATTCCCCTAGTGCTCTTCATTATCTTTGGTCTAGTTATCGTTCTGGGTTTTTACACCATTCGGTACCAAGTTACCCCACAATGCCTGGCCATTAAATGGATGTTCTATACCAAACGGATCCCGTGGACGGCGATCAAAGAAATCCAAAGGGTCACTGGTGCCCCAAAAATCTGGCCGATCTTTGGCGCTAACTGGTCAGGATACTGCGTCGGGGCCTTTTCAATTTCTGGCCTTGGTGTGTTGACCCTGTGCGGAACGCGGTTTGACACCAACCTGGTGGTTCTCAAGACCAGTGATGGCATCTTCGGAATCACCCCCCAGGAAATAGACCGGTTTCTTGCCACCGTTGGTGATAAAGCGAAGCAGTATGTCTATGAAATAAATTTAGACGACATTAAAGAAGCGGTGGAACAGAAACTACCCTTTGAAGACCTTATTTATTTGGCCCTGCTTGGCCTGAACCTGGTCTCGCTCCTTGGGTATCTCGGCTACCTGGTTATTTTCTTTCCCTGGAGGTCGACCAATCCCCCCCGTGACCTGGTCCTTCTGGCCGTTATCGCGGTCGTAGCCTTTTTGATCAATTTAGGCAGCAGTCGAAAAATTTATCAGAACATGCCTGCTGGTAGCTATCTCCTCTGGGCCACTGGCCTTTTTCTGACTTGGATGTTCTTCTTCATTTCGATTTATACGATAAATTAAAGCCACCCCTTAATGAGGAATGGCTTTTTCAAACATAAACTTGGCTATTTATCCAGGCTCTGGTAGGCCTGACTGAGAAGCTGGACCGGGTGGAGGACCTTCATGCCCAAACCATTCTGCCGTAGCCCATATTCCAGCTGAATGATACAGCTGGGGCAGGCGGTGGCCACCAGGTCCGCATTTGTTTTCGCAATTGCCTCCACTTTATGGTTCAGAATCTTCATGGACAGGTCATAGTGGGTCAGCGCAAATGTGCCCGAACCACCGCAGCACCGCTCAGGAATTTCTTTTAATTCAACTCCTGGAATCATTCGCAGCAATTTTCGTGGTTGAGTTTTGACCTTTTGGGCTTTCACCAAGTGGCAGGGATCATGGTAGGTCACCACTGTCTTAGGTATACTACCTGGCACAGAATCAAGCTTTAGACAATCAACCAGGAATACGTTTAGGTCATACACTTTTTTGTAAATTTCCGCCTGGCCGCCGCATTCAACCTCTTGGTAACGGGGGCTCTTCAGTGCCGAAGTGCAGGAGGCACAGTCACTTACCACCGCATCTACCGAAGCATTGGCCAGGACGCAATTGTTGTGTCTGGCCAATTCCTGTGCGACTGTTCCCTCACCATTGGCTACCTGTGGCATACCGCAACACTTCAAACTGCTGGGAATCACCACCTCGCAGCCGTTGCAGGTTAAAACCTCCACCGTGGCCAGGGCCACTTCGGGGTGAAGCAGGTCGGTCGCACAGCCCAGGAAGTAGGCGACCCGGTATTTCCGTGTTCCCCGGGCGGGAATCGTTAAAGCGGGCAACTGTTGGCGCGCACCACGTCGAGGAATGCTGCTCAATATCCCTTCTGCTTTACTTAAATCGCCGGGAAGTAGTTTAGTTAATCCAAACGTCCGAGCAATAGTCTGCAAACCAAGACGCTGGGATAATCTGATCAAGCCCACAGTTCGGCGAAGCAAGACCGGACTTGACCAAACTGTATCAAAGATGAGCTTACGGGTAAACGAAGGACGCTGACTCGCCACATATGTCCGCGCTGCCTGGATCATCTCGTGGACCTGGATACCAGAAGGACAACTGCTGGAGCAAGTCTCGCACAGCAAACAGTCGCTCAACTTGGCCGCCACCTTATCGGAAGGTTGGATCTCGCCATCCCGCAGCATCTGCACTAAAAAAACCTGACCGCGCGGCGACATGTTTTCTGTCTTGAACTCAGCAAAGATGGGGCAAACAGACCGGCACTGGCCGCAGCGGACACATTTTTTAATTTGTTCCCTAACCACCGGTACCTGGTTTAGCACTTAATTTTCCCCCTCCAGCCGGAACAATTTGCCCGGGTTCATAATTCCTTTCGGGTCAATAGCGTTTTTAATGGCCTGCATCACCTTGACGGCGTCCCCGTGTTCGGCCACCGCATACTGAGCCCGAACAGCGCCGACTCCGTGTTCACCAGTCGTACTACCACCCAGCTCAATTGCCAGACGGTGAATGGCATCAACCAGTTTATTGGCCTGTTCGACCTCCGCCGGTATTTCCGGGTCAATGACCGGCGCGGTGTGTACATTACCGTCACCGATATGACCATAGTTGACAACCTTGATGCCAAACTGTTCGCCCAGACCACGAATACCCCGCAGGACTTCAGTTACCCGGGAAAGAGGGACACTAATATCTTCGCCAGCAAAAACGCGGCTGCCATCGGGCCGCACCCTGGCCGCGGCAGAAGCAACCACACTGCGGCCCTCCCAGAGATCGGCCATTCGTTTCGGATCGGTTGCCCACTCGACCTGGGAAGCGCGGCGGTTAACAATTTCTTTGATGGTTTGTCCTTCCCAATCCACACTGGCTGGATTACCGTCTACTTCAAAGAGTAGAATGGCTTCGGCCGCCGGCAGGTTGATGTCTGGCCGATACATGTTGATCGCCTTGATTGCTGAATCGTCAAGAATTTCAATGCCGGAAGGCAAAATACCAGCTTGATAAACCTCGAGCACAGCCTTCGGTGCATCTTCCAGTACTGGGAAAACTGCCATGACGATTCCCCGGGCTTTAGGCTTGGGCCAAACCCGCAGGCGAATCCGCGTGATCACCCCGAGGACGCCTTCTGAACCGACAAAAAGTTTGGTTAGATTCATCCCGGATACGCTTTTCACTGCCCGCGACTTCATTCCGCCGGTGATGATGACCTCTCCGTTAGGCAAGACCACTTCCAGCCCCAGGACATACTGCTCGGTGCAGCCGTACTTGACTGCACGGAGCCCACTTGCGTTATTAGCAACCATCCCGCCAATGGTGCACATCCGGGTACTGCCAGGATCCGGGGGGAAGAAGAGGCCGTATTGAGCCAGATGCTCATTCAAGTTGGCGTGGACCACACCGGGTCTGACAAAGACCTGCATATTCGGGACATCGACCTCGTCGATGACATCCCACGTGGACATATCCAGAACAATCCCGCCATTAATTGCTACTGCGCCACAGGTCTCACCAGTGCCGGCACCACGGGGAGTAACAGGAATACCATGCTCATAGGCATACTTCATGACCTTGACAACGTCTTCCGTGGACCTTGGTGTAACGACAATATCTGGAATAAACCGGTGCTGCTTGGCTAGAAAAGAGCTGTCGTAGGAATAATACATCAAGTCGAGTTCATCAGCGATAACTTTTTCTGCACCAAGTAATTTGATCAGTTCCTGAGATAACGCTTGACGATTCATATAACTGGCTCCACCCTCTTTCGTAGGATAATTGGTATTTAAGTTGTGAAAAAAAACAGTAGTTTTGCACTACTGTTAAGTTCTATAAACCGCAAAACCTACCTTCGTTGTGAAACATAAATTAAAGTGGTACAATAAAGTCAGTTGTTTTCTGCCTAATATTATAGCATAAATTTAGGACTAGCTAGTATTTTTTTATTTATTTATGAATTTTCCAAATTAATGATATACAGATCATCCTTTAATTCCAGTACTAACCTCGTTGCTAGCGACTAAACATAATAAGAAAGGGTATAATTTATTCGAACAAGAAATTCACTGAAAGGATGACCACCATGCCCAGTGCTCGCGAGGAACTTCAAAAGCTGGTAATGCTTATTCCACCTGACCGCGTCAAATTTGATGAACCAATGTGTTTACATACCTCCTTTAAAATCGGCGGGCCGGCCGACGCGCTGATCACCCCACAATCTGTGGAAGAATTGTCCAGAGTCCTGGCGTTTTGCGCCGACCGGCAGATCCCTTATTACATCATTGGCAAAGGGACCAATTTGTTGGTCCGGGACCGGGGGATTCGCGGGGCTGTGATCGTGATTGGTCAACACTTTAGTCAAGTCGAGTTCACAGATAGTCAGGTGGAGGCCGGTGCTGGTGTGGCTCTGACGGATTTATCCCATCTGGCTGCTAGCCGTGGTCTGTCGGGCCTGGAGTTTGCGGTTGGGATCCCCGGTTCCCTGGGCGGTGCTGTGGTCATGAATGCTGGTGCCTACGACGGGGAAATGAGTGACGTGGTAGTCTCAGTCAAAGTAATCAGTCCTGATGGTAGGCAGCTGATAACTCTGACGAAAGCCGAGCTGCAATACGGTTACCGGAAAAGCGTTCTCTTGGATAGCAACTGGGTTGTGCTCTCTGCCCGGCTGGCGCTGCATCCTGGCAATGTAAAAGAAATTAAGGCAAAGATGGCTGAATATACCAGACGCCGCGAGGCTAAACAACCCATATCTTTGCCCAGCGCCGGCAGTGTTTTCAAAAAACCAAAAGGTTACTTCGTCGGCCCAATGATTGAGTCACTGGGTTTAAAGGGCTATCGGGTCGGAGATGCCCAGGTTTCGGAACTACACGCTGGCTTTATTGTTAATCTTGGCCAGGCGACGGCTGATGACGTCCTCACCTTGATCCAGCATATTCAATCCGCGGTCGCGGAACGATTTAAGGTTCAACTTGTTCCAGAAATAAGAATTCTGGGAGAGTAAATCACCGGGGGTGGAATGATGCCACAACTAATGAAGGTTGGACATAACCGATATTTGCTGTCGCGTACGCCTGAAATGCATGTTGATGCTGTGGTCTACCTGAATGATGTTCTTTATGAACAATTCAGCGAATCGGAGGCCTTGCAGCAGTTATGTGCTGCTGCTACCCTGCCAGGAGTAGTCCAGCGGGTAATCGGGATGCCGGATATTCATACTGGTTTCGGACTACCCATTGGTGGAGTGATGGCCACTCATGCAGAAAGCGGGATTGTTTCCGCAGGCGCTGTCGGTATGGACATCAACTGTGGCGTTAGGTTGATTCGAACTGATATTCCATGTACAGCAATAAACAAAAAAACACTGCGCGCCTTGATGGAAGCAATTGAAGAACGAATCCCCACTGGGATCGGGAAAAGGTCTCGGCACAGGGAACTGGGAAAAACGGAAATAGAAGCCATTCTACACCAGGGGGTCAAGCCTTTGCTCCAGCTCGGCTACGGTTGGCCGACAGATCAGGATTGCATTGAAGAGGCTGGTGAAATGCCAGGGGCGGACCTCAAGGCGGTCAGCCTGGAGGCCATCAGTCGGGCCAATCAATTGGCCACGATCGGTGGGGGCAATCACTTCATTGAGATCGGTCAGGTCGCACAAATTTTCGATCCGGAACTGGCCGCCAATTTCGGTTTGAAAAAAGGTGCTCTGACCGTCCTGATCCATACCGGCAGCCGGGGATTTGGTCACCAGATCTGTACAGACTACAGTAAAAAAATGTTAAATGCGGCCGCCCGCTACGGGATTAACCTGCCTAACCGGGGACTGGCCAGTGTACCGATAAATTCCCCCGAAGGGCAAACATACCTGAAGGCAATGGCCTGCGCCGTGAACTTTGCTTTTGCCAATCGACAACTAATCACCCACGACATTCGGGAAGCCTTTGCTCATGTTTTTGCAGATTCGGCTGAGTCCCTGGGGTTACAAATTGTATACGATGTCGCCCATAATATCGCCAAGTTTGAAGAACACCATGGCCAGCGGCTTTTAATCCACCGTAAAGGCGCCACCCGGGCTCTGCCGGCCGGCCATCAGCAGAATCCTCGACGCTATCTGGCCACCGGTCACCCGGCCATTGTGCCAGGCAGTATGGGGACATCTTCATATGTCCTGGTCGGTACCCCACTCACCGCTGAAACCTTTAATTCAGTCAATCACGGAGCCGGTCGCATATTGTCCCGGACCGCAGCAAGAAAGGAAATCAGCTGCGAGGATTTTGCGCGCAGCATGGGAGAAATACTGCTCAATGTTCGCCAATATCAAGAACTGCTTGACGAAGCCCCGGCAGCTTACAAGAACATTGATCACGTGGTGGATACCCTTGCCGAGATCAGTTTAACCAAAAAAGTCGCACGCCTCGAACCGCTAGCGGTCATTAAGGGAGAAGGTGAAGACTAATCCCAAAAACATTGGAAAAACGAGAAATCAGCCCTGTCCAGTGGAAAATTATTTTTGAAAAAGCATGAAACTTCCTTTCTGAAGCATACTAATAGATACAAATGGATACAAAAGTAATTCTTCAGGAGGGAAAAAAATGAAACCAACAGGAGTCGTAAGGCGTATTGACGATCTAGGCCGAATTGTGATACCCAAAGAAATTCGCCGTACCCTTAGGATTCACGAAGGAGACCCTCTCGAGATCTTCACTGACCGTGAAGGT
The DNA here is from genome assembly GCA_013178045.1 of Bacillota bacterium. Taxonomy (NCBI): domain Bacteria; kingdom Bacillati; phylum Bacillota; species Bacillota bacterium. The sequence goes on along the minus strand of JABLXP010000028.1, from coordinate 12,657 downwards.
GAAGTTATTTTTCGGAAGTACAACATGGCTGAATCAAACTTTGAAAACCACGCTGAAGAATATGCCGAAAGTCTGCACCAGGGGTTAAACTGCGTGGCCCTGATCGCTAATTCTGACAGTGTTATTGCTGTAGCTGGGATATCCAAAAGAAAATACGTCGGTAAAACAATCGGTACCCTGGTTAAACAAGTGATGGAAGGAGAGGGAACTGGAAGCGGAGCAATTAATGGGCAGGAAATTTTGGCCGACACGGAAATCCCTGGTTCACACTATGTAATTTCTACCGTCTACCATGACAATCAGCCAATTGGAGCGATCATTCTGATATCGGATAACCCCATAACCCAGGCTGAGATTACCTCAGCAAAAGCGGCCGCCAGTTTTCTTCAAAAACAAGCAGCTAAATGATCACTAAATATTATCAAATGTTCATCAGGTTATGATAGAGCATTCAAACAGCCTGGCATATAACCGGGCTGTCTTGTTGTAGATTACCAAAAGTGGTTGTAATCCGAGCTTGACAGAAATGGGCGGTCAAGCTTATTATATTACTTGGACATACATGGGCGTGTAGCTCAGCTGGGAGAGCGTCTGGTTCGCATTCAGAAGGTCACGGGTTCGAGTCCCGTCACGTCCACCATTTAATTAAATTTAAACCCAGGAAAATCAAGGGGTTCAGGGATTTGGAACAATCAGGAAGAAGCAGAACAGGCTCCCTAAGACCCCAGTAAAATCAACAGTTCTCCGCACACTCCGATCAGGTTCGGTACGAATTTCGGTACGAATTTTCGGTACAAAATCGGGGTTGTTTTTTTTAATTCCCCACCCGCGTCGGAAGGCGTGGCTGGGGTGACAGAAGTCAGCAGAGGGCATAGTAAACTTCTGGTAGCTAACGGAAGCGAAGGCCCGAACGTTAAGTGAGGGATGGAATTTGGCAAGCTCGAACTCAAAGCGTAGACAGCAGAATACTTCGCAAGAAGCCTTCCTGGGGCAGGAAGTGGTGAATACACAGGGGGCCACAGGTCAAGGGCCGAGTTTTGAGTCGGCGCGAACCGAAGGAACAACCCCGAGCGAAGGAATCGGACTGTTGGAGAAGATGCTGGAGCGAGAAAACATGCTCCAGGCTCTACGGGGGGTTAAACGTAACCACAGCATCGTTGGAAGCAACAAAATCCAGTCCATTTTTCCTCAACACCACAACCGTCACCACAAAGGCTGTGCGTTTGTTCCCGTCGACAAAAGGGTGTCCCCTGGCCAGGCCATACAAAAGAGCGGCCACTTTGGCAAGAAGGTCTGGATAAAGATCTTCTCCACCAAAAGTGGCCAGCGGGTTGAAAACAGCACTACAGAGCAGCCCCCGATCGCGAATGCCTGGACTTCTGCCTGTTGCCGCAATTACTTCCTCATGAATACACGCTACGACATCGGGTGATATCCATTTCATTTAGCCAATTCCTCCAGAGCCGGCCGGTACCGTTCAATGACTTCCCGGGCCAACTCAAGGTCGTTTCTGGCCTCAAGCTGCTTGGCCAGCATATCCAAGACCTGCTTTATCTCAGCAGACGGGAGCTTTAACAACTGTTCCACAAGAGCCTCATGAGTCATGCTAAAACACCTCCTGTCAATATTATAACACACGTCCAACGGCAAAGATCTTCTCAACTATAGCCACAGCCGCTACCCATCACCTCCCGTTTGTCCCTCTGTAGCCGGGATGGCACGGGTCAGCTTCATCGGGCATATGCATGAAAGACGGGCGGTTTAACGTCTTGCCCGGGACGTAAGACAATAGTATACTACTCATCAAGCAGGCGCTCCACCGGTATGCCGGTGAGGTGCGCAAAGGCCCTGGCAAGCTCCACTTCGCGCAGCAGCTCAGCCAGGACCTTTGCCTGTTCTGGCGTCAGATACACCAGGATCTCGGCCATCACTATCACCTCCTCCACTGTGGAATACTGGAGAGGGGCTTTTGGTAACCCGGAGACCCCTCAGAACCGGGAACACTCTACAGGCGCTCTACCAGCTTCAGGGCGGCGTAGCCGCCACCGAAGAGGCAGAATGCCATGGCCGCACCCAGTACCAGGGCAAGTACCAGGACAGCAGCACTGTACCCTAGCAGCAGGATGACGGGCGCAGCCAGGCGGAAGACGACAACACCCGCCACCACGCCAGCCGCCACAGCGGCAGTCTTAACGACCGTTTTGGCAGGCTCCGAGGCCTGCAGCCCGGCAAAGAAGGCACGCACGCGGGCCAGCAGCCCGCGAAAGAAAGCCTTCACCTTCTCAAGCATGCTTAACACCTCCTTCCCTTACCTCAGCATCTCAGCTCCCTCATCTCGCGCCGTCGTCGCTACTACCTCCCATCCCATGCCTGGTCACATGGCAACGGAAGCGCTCCCCTCATCGGGTGACCGCCTGCAGCTTCCTAGCACCACAGGGCTCATGTATTCACCCTGTTAGCTCTACTACAGACGGCGCGGCTCGGCGTAGCAGTGTCGGCTTGCTAAGCCCACCGGAACTGCCCCGGTGTATTACCGCCCAGTTTAACGTCATGGGTTGGACGCCCGCTAAACCCGGGTGGGTTCAAAACGGGCCGGATTTGTTGCAAATAGGGTGGTGGCCCCTCCGGTGAGTACTCTCAATTTTTGCCCCTTTAGGCGCCTCTTTGCGGGTGTGCAGGTTTTTGCTCCTGCGCCCAACCTTTTGGGGGATATATGCGCTTTTAATCGCCTTTAGGCGCTCCGTGAAGGATATTGGGAATTTATGGCGAAGGAATTAATTGAGGGGAATTTATTTGCACCGGAGCGTAGTGAAAATACCTGTGGAGGAGATATGTTAGAAAGAAGGACTTCTATGTGCAGGATTAAAGAAATCCTTTTTCAGCGTGAGACGGAAGAAGCGGTCAACGCCAGCTATGAGCCGCGCAAGGCATGCTGGCTGTGATTTCATAAACCAGAAAAGGAGTAACCGCCGATGTTTCCAATGGAGCTCGTATGCAAATACAGCCAGACTTTCCCCAAAGCCTGGAAGATCATCGAAGACATGAGGTGTGACCGCGGGAAAGAACTTACTTTCTGGCAGGACTGGTGCTATGGATAAAAATGCAAAAGAAGAAAGACACCGCCGCAGACGATGTCCGGGTCTGGGGCGGTGGCGTTCGGGTCGGCGCGGCTATGCGGAAGCATACCGAGGTGCAAGGGGTAGCAGCAAAACCGGAGAAAACTCTGCTCGGACGCACGCCGGCCCGCGGCCGTACCACCCGTCAGGCGCACTGGTACCATTACTGGGTAAGACCCAAAGATGATCAGGCGCAGAGGAGATTGGTGATAAAATAGCTTCCTCCGATTCCGGTGAACATAGATGATGTGGAGGAATTGCCTATTATGATTCACCCTGTTGATAAATAATGGCAGATATTACATAATATGGGCAGATAAAGACAAGCCTGTTGAAAAGTGAGGAGAGATTTTTCTCCACTTTTTGCTTGTTGGCGAAAACCATCAGAAAACTTATCTGTAGAAAACTACTTATGGCGGTAGTGTTCTTGCCAGTGGATGGTGGAAATGCGATATGCCCAAAGAAAGTAGTTTTCATAGCTATAGCCAATGCAAGTTACGAGTGCCGAGCTGATGTACTCTGTTCTATTTGCTTATATCCAATTGGGTATTGGGGCGAGGTGTGAGCAATAATGGATAAACAAAAGCAAGAAGAGGTTGAGGTTTTAAAACGGACATATAATCAAGTGCGAGAGTATGTGGGCAAAATGGAAGCGCGGATTGACGATTCGGTACGTGAAAATGAGAGATATTTTGGAGACATTGAGCGAATTATTGATTACCAATATAACCGTGCCAGAATAAGTGATATAAAAACTCAAATTAGGGCGCTTAACGATATAATGGAATCTATGTATTTTGGACGCATTGACTTTGTTGCAGAAGGCAAAGATATCCCCGAGCGGAACTATATAACTACATTACCTACCTGTGCTCCGAATATGAGCGATGTATGTGATATTAGCATTATTGACTGGCGTTCTCCAATAGGTTCTCTGTATTATTCACGAGACGATAAATATGTGGCTCCTGAAGGAGTGATTCGCGGCAAACTAAAGTTAGTTCGAAAGTTAGATGTGAGACATGATGAATTACTTAATATGGAAGATCTGTATGTGCAAGGCGGCGGTGTTTCGTCGGCAAACAGAATTGATCTGTTTTTGGAACGGCATTTGCGGCGTTCTGGCGCAGAGCGGTTTAAGGGTATTGTTCAATCGATACAGGCCGAACAAAATGAGGTTATTAGGCAACCGTTTGATAATCACCTTGTCATTCAAGGGGCGGCAGGGACAGGAAAAACCGTTGTTCTGCTTCATAGGGTTGCGTACTGTGTTTACGCTACTGGTTGTAAACCAGAGGATATATTAGTGTTGTCTCCAAGTGAAATGTTGCTTTCTCAAATTCGCGGCATCTTGCCGGAAATGTATATCTATGGTGTTCCGCAAATGACGTTGACAGAATTCTTTAATGCAAATGTAGGCAAAAATAATCAGAATATAAGACCTAATTCGGTGAATGTCTGGCGATTTGCAGCTGGTGTGGACTTTGGAAAGGAAATTGTTAATAGATACAGTGATACAGCCTTGCTTGATCAAGTACTGAAACAATCATTGTCTAATGCTATTAATGCGTTACCAGTTTTGAAGTATGATAAAGAAAGAATAATTGATGCTTCGACAATTAGAAAACTGGCTGCCAATGTCTTGTCGAGCAGCTCCAGGATAGACGAGATATATAATGAATTACATTCCAGATTGAAGGCTATGGTATTTAACATACTATGGCCCAAATATTCTAATTTAAAGGATAGAATATTTGGTAATTTCTTTGCTGTTGAAAAAAAGGAAATGTATAAAAAAGTGTCAGATCGTCTGTCATATTCATACATTAAGGATAACTTAAAGTCCGAGAATCTGTTTCAAGGGTATATTGTTCCACAATACAGGAAGATTGCTCAAGATTTGCTTGAGATGTTGCCGGATCCGAGTCAGGCTATAAATGATTCAAAATATGTCTATAAAAGAGGTGGTAAATATAATTCTGCAAACCACCCGAAGTGGACTATAGATGATTTGGGAGCTCTATTGTATTTACATGCTAAAGTATATGGTGTTGAGCGCCACTATTCATATATCTTTATTGATGAGGCACAAAATCTGTCACCAGTCTGGCTAAAAGTGCTGTCTATGTATTTGAAACCTGGCGGATCTATAACCCTTTGCGGAGATATCGTGCAACTTTCTATGTCTGTTTATGGGAATATCTCAAACCAGTCCTGGCAGCAGAGGGTTGAGTGTCTCGGCTCTAATGTATCTTTTACTTCTTTGAGTTATTGTTATCGCTCTGCTGAACCCATTGTCAATATGGCCAGGTGGGTTCTGGAAGAGAGGTTCCCTGCATATGCCGAAAAATTGCGCGCCGTATTACCTTCGGACGCTAAGGTTGTTCGTACTAGTGTAGATGGTTTTCTCAATTTTGTCAGAATAAATAACGATATTCAAAGAGTTGCAATTATCTGCCCATCTCAAGAGGAGGCTAATAGGCTAAAGCAACAGGTTGGCAAGGTAGATGATAAAGAGGTGTTTATATTAAGTGTGCATGAATCTGGCGGCCTGGAATTTGACGCTGTTTTGGTAGCTAAATTAATGTTCTATGATCGCAGAAATCCCTTTCATGCTCGTGCGCTCTATACAGCGATTAGCCGCGCTACGCATTATCTTTTCATTGAGGAGAAGTAGAATTTTGCGGGTGAAAGATAAAGTCTAGGGCAATTTGGAATAGAGAGGAGGTGAATGATTTGCGAAGAAAGATATGGCTTATGGTGGTAGCGGTCTTTTTGACAGTGCTATGTCCTGTGCAGGCCGCCCTAGCGGGGATGGAGGCAGTTTATTTGCAGAAGGTATTTGATTCGGACTACAAGGCTATTATTGTGAGAAAGAACGGGGAAAGCTATTTGATTGAGTACGGGGTCGGGGTTATTTCTTTGCCTTTTTATGAAGGAAAGACCGTGTACATTTATTCGCCCGGTATCTTTGCTGGTGTGGGCTCAAAGATTATAATTCCCGATAGGAACCAGGAGGCACATATTTGGGACTCTGAGTTGATTAACACTTCAGCACCGCCGGTATTTATACCCAGACAGCCCATATTGCCGCCTATGTTGCCGCAAATTGAAACATCGCCGCCACCGCTATCGCCACCGCGTGGATACTGGACAAAAGACAATGTCTTTGATTGGCAAGCGGCTATGAAAGATGTTTTTGACTTTATTAGGGCTATTAGAGGAGAACCACAACCCGTAATACCTCAACCCGTAATACCTCAACCCGTAATACCACAACCTGAGAAACCTCAACCTGAAGTATCACAACCTGAAGTATCACAACCTGAAGTATCACAACCTGAAGTATCACAACCTGAAGTATCACAACCCGTGGAACCTCAACCTGAAGTATCGCTGCCTGAAGCACCACAGTCTGAAGTATCACAATCCGAGGCATCACGGTCCAAAGAATCACAGGCTTCTAATTCAGACATACCAGATATAAAGATAATACGGGTGTATGTAAATGGCGTTGAAGTTAATACAGAAGTGCCGGCGGTAATTGTAAATGGCCGCACGCTTGTCCCATTAAGACGTGTAGTAGAAATGATGGACGGCCAGGTGATTTGGGATGAGAAACTTCAGGCGATAGGGGCAGCAAGGTATATCGGAGGGGAAAAGATTAAAGTGCTTTCGGCGGTCGTTATACCAGGAGATTTTAGATGTTTTAAGCGTACATCATATCAAGATGGCAGCACTACGGATAGTATAATTATTATGGATCAGCAGCCGATAATTGTTAACGGCAGAACCTTGGTGCCAGTCAGGTTTGCAGCCGAAGCTTTGGGCGCTTCGGTAACCTGGGACGAGCAGAACAGGTGTGTCCGTATTGTTGGTTAATTGGGAATCTTTATCTGCGCTGGAATGTATGGTAAAATTGGGACAAGAGCATATATCCGATAAGGGCAAACCTGTCGAAAGGCGGGGACGCAAAGCCACGGGCCTAAGGCTTATAGCTATGGCAGCCGGGTTGCTGGAAGCAAAACAGGGCGGCTGCGTGTTTTTGCAGCCGTTATTGATTTGTGAGGGGGATAAGGTGTCTTGGTTTTGGTTTTCTCTTGGCGTAGTAGGATTTATATTGATTCGCAGATGGAGGTATAAAAAGCTTGATTTGGAACTCAGACAACCTCTGGCGACAGAGGACGAAATCAAACAGAAGATTGCTGATGACCCGTGGTTTAAGGTGATTGAGCCAGGGGCGGTGGCAGCGGTTACAACTTATGATGCTGTACATGCGCTAGCGATGATTGACGACCGTGTGCTGAAAGCAATGGATTTCTCCAGCAAATTGGATTTGGATACGTTCAACAAGCTTAAAGATTATGTTAATGATCAGTTTTTGTCTGGGGATGCGGCTTCTGTGGCCGGTTCGTTTGCAAGACTGCAGGGGTACACGGCAGAGCAGTTGGTTGGGGCGCATTTGGTTAGCGAGGGACATGTGGTGGAGTTCCCAGATGCTCCAAATCAAGAAGGATGGGATCTATTGGTTGACGGACATCCGATGCAGGTAAAATGCGTAATGGATCCTGATATTATTAAGGAACATTTGGACAAGTTCCCCGATATTCCGGTTATTGTTAACGCCGAGATGGGGCATTATTTCGCAGACAACAGCCATGTCATTGTAGACCACGATCTGTTTCATTCTCAGGTTGTTGAGCATGTTCACAGCACAATTGAGGGTATTGATGGGCTTCAATCTTTGCCGATACATGTACCCGTAGCTACGTTGGCTTTGAATACAATCAGGGAAGGCGGACGATGGCTGGATGGGCGGATTGATTTCTATGAAGCAACATCGAATATACTTAAAAGTACCGTTCTGGTAGGTGGCGGCGGATGGGTTGGCGGTAAAGTCGGCATGGCCATAGGCGGGGCGGTAGGTGGCCCGTTTGGAGCAGCGGTAGGTGGAATTTTGGGGGCAATTTTTGGTGTTCTGTTTGGCCGCTCTATTTCAAATGCTTTGCGTACTCTTGACTATGAAATGGCTAGGGAGCGTCTAAATGAACGTGTCTATGAGGCAGTCAAGGTAATAAAAGAAGCTATTAATGATCGGATAAATGCGCTATATAGTAAGAAAGCCCGAATTACAACCAGCATGGGAGTGAATATATTCCACTGGATATGGCCGTCACGACGGTATCTTGTATTCAAAGAGATCCAAAAGAGGCTAGGCGAACAGATCTCGGAGCTTAATTCCAGGCTTGCCTGGGCAACCAATGCGGAGAGTGCATATCAGGATCATTCAAAGTGGGAAAATGGCTTGTTTAAACCAGGATTTGAAGTCTGCAATTGGGCTGCTAAAGAAGGTAAATTCTATCACCCCCGTCTTAATAAAGCCATGCGAAGAGTCGCTATGGCTGCGAAGCGCTTTGCCAGGGAAGCCTGGAAACTTGGATTAATTGATAGACTTCCTGAGGAAAAGAAATAGCCGCGGTTTTACACCGCGGCTTTAGTATTTTCCTCGAATGGTTCTTTTCTTTCTTCTCTCCTCTTCCTCTTTTCTTGCCACTTCTCTGGCGACTTCGTGGTAATCGCGGAAGGCTCCCAATTTGGCCATGAAGGTAGAGAAGATGAACGAAACAACTACCATAGCAAGGAGCCCTATACCAAGCTTGGACAATTCTGAAAAAGCACGGCTGTAAGTGTCAAGATAGGCTGTCACGACCACAAACGCGACGAAGCCCATTGCGAGTGGAAAGAGATACCCGAAGAACATGAACAACAGCTGTTTGCCGGCCGCCGCCAGTGCATTGTTTTTGAAGATTTTACCGACGATAACGGCAAAGAAGGCGATCACCAACATGACCAGTGCCTTTTCCATCATTCATCCCTCCTTAATCAAACAGCGGAATGGCGCCGGGGGCACAGTTGATGTACAGGATGTTGCTGGGTGCATCGTAGCTCCAGGTGAACTTCTGTCCGGTAATTTCATAGACTTTGGCAAGCAGCTTGTCAATCGGGACATAATAGACGACTTTGCCGTCCGGGTATCTGACGATATCGGCGTCAATTTTGGTTTGAATGGTATTGATAATCTGGGTGCTGGTGGCGTCAGGCGGGATGTCTTTGGCCACAAAGGCCCACAAATTCATCGCCTGCATGACGGCATCGACCGGAACATAGAGGCTGCCGCCTTTATTATACGGCATGGCGTATTTTTCGTCTGTGCCATACATGGCAAAGTTATTTCGTTCGTACCGCACTCTGAACGGATGGGGGTGCTGAGTTGAAATCGCCTCGCCTGTCTGTTTGATCTCCATCTTGGGCAACACGTCAGAGAAGTCGACTCTGAGCAGTTGGCCGTTTTTCGTTAAGACGTAGATCAGGCGGTTGTCTTCATCTACACTGTAATCAGCAATACTGTCATATCCTGCCCCTAAACCGCCGAGGTCCTGGTAGTACTGGCCGTTGTACAGCCGCCAGAAGGTTCCTGTACCAGCGAAAAAGACTCCCAGCGTTTTGGTGAGGCGCGGTTTGGTCGGGGTGAAATGCTCGTCTGGCGCAAACACCGTGCGGTTGCCCGTCGGCCATTCATTACCGGGGACTGGCTGAATGCGCTTGTACTCAAAGGTTTTGACGTTATACTGCCAGAGCCAGCAGCCGCTTGTAGCCAGCACCACATCGGGATTGTCTGTCGGCACCACATAATCGTCGCGGACGGCGTAGCCGTCTCTGATCAGCGGTGCGATGTAGCGGTTGGGCGTGAACCACCATGAGATATGTTCAACGCCTTCAGGCGGGATAAGCGGCACGGTGCCTTCGTCGAGCATTTCCTGTCGCCCGTCGGGGTAAATACGGTAGACCGCCCGGACATTATTGACGTAGCTCGGCTGGTGCCATCCCGTTACTTTTCCGTTTCTATCTGTGAGCGGGTATCCGTCGATGATTGAGGCAAGCTCAGGGCGGCGCTTTTTCAATGTCCCGCACTGCCGATCGGAGTAGGTCGCGAAATTCCAGCCGTCAGTAAACCGGGTGGCAGTGTTTTTGGTGACGTACATTGCACCGTCCGGCCCAAGTATGAGGTTGGGGATGCTGATGAACGAACAGAAGCGGTCCGTCCAGTCGTGCCAAAAGACGTGGTTTTGGAATTCCGGGCTGCCGTGCAGCATGGCTTCGTATTCGAACGCCGGCAGGTTGGGGGCCAATCACTATCTGTTTTCTTTCAAACCGATAACGGCCATGAATTTGGAGGCCCTGCCACTTTTAAGCAACCTTATGAGAAGAATGTTGTTGGAGAAGGGAGATAATGACTTGAACAGGAGCTTGGGGATTACCGTAAGCTTTAAGTTGTTGGTATAATTTCATTGGGTGGGTTCCCTCCTTCGTGGGTGTTGTGTGTTTGCCATATTGATAATACCCGAGGGATACCCACCTTTTTCAATACCTGTTTTACCGTACATAAGTACTGTGAACGAAACTCTGGCCGATCTACAGCCGCTCTTTATATTTGTCTTGACAATGGCGTGACGTATGTTATATTGAAAGCAGGTGTTGAGCGTGAAAATTAGCAGATTTGAATGGGATGCTCGAAATATCGGGCATATTGCCAGACATAAGGTTATGCCCTGGGAAGCCGAGAATGTTTTCAAGAACGGGCCGATTTTTCGCAGAGGGCGCGGTGACTATCATACGGTGTACGGACGAACAGAAGGAGGACGTTACCTTTTTGTGGTGTACTTGCGAAAGCCCGATGGTTTGGCTCGTGTCGTCACTGCCCGGGACATGACCCCAGCCGAGAGGCGGTATTACCGCAAGCAAAGAGGGGAGTGAGTTAATGTCTAAGAAACTGCCCGAATTCAAAAATGACGAATTGCCGGAATTTGCAACAGAAGAAGAGGCTGCCCGGTTTTTTGACAGTTACAGCTTCGCTGAGGCTATGGAACGCGGATTGTTTGAACCGGAGACGGTTGAGCTTGACCCCAAGCTGGCCGCAAAAATCAAGGAACAGTCTATGACCAAGCGGGTTACCCTGCGGCTGCGGGTGTCCCAAATAGAGGCAGCCAAAGAGATCGCCAGGAGAAAGGACATACCGTACCAAACCCTGATCCGGTCGTGGATTGCTGAGGCAATCAGTCGGGAGCAAAAAGGAAAGGTATAATGGAACAGCAAAAGCATACCGGGAGAAATTCCCGCCTATGCCTTTTGTTAATGAAAAAAGCTGGAGGCTCAGTCCTCCGGCTTTTTCTTTTTTTCATGAGATAAAAGGGGTTTGTTTTTAATAACACCGTAGAAAAGGGGGATGAACAAGCCGTGGCGGAACCACAATTACCGTCGAAAACTGGGAGCTTGCCGGCAATAGGTGGGCGCTGTACACCGACGACCAGGCGGTAAAAGACGCGGCCAGGAAAGCGGGCCTGAGAGTGATGGGGCAATACTACCGGGACGGCCAGATGTTCGCCTGGCAGTTTGTAGGGCCGAAGGAAAAGGTGATGGCGGTAGTAGAGATGTTTGAGAAACAAACTGATCAGCGAAAATGCGCGGTCTGCGGCGATTTGTTTTCTCCAGCCAGCAGCCGGCAGCGGTATTGTGTTAAGTGTGGTGATCCGAAAGAAAGAAAACGTCGTTCCCGGGGAGCAAAAACAGGGGTCATAGTAACGCTTTAGACAACCTCTGAAGCCTTGATAAATCTGGAACGAATTTTTCGATTTTTACCAAATGTATTACTCCAAAAAAGCGTTAAAAAATGATGTTTAAATTTGACGATTATCAGTTAATACAAGCGATTTTAGCTTTATATTAAAAAATGCACATCAAATTAATACTGATATTTAATTATATCTCGTTAATGCTTCGATTTGTCACATTAGAAAGGGGGTTTTAAGCAAATTTTGGGGGTATGATTGAAAATTCTGAAAACAAGATATGCAGAACCCGAAAAATCTGCCCGATCTGCCGGCGGCAGTTTGCCTGCCGCTCCAACAGGCAGGTGTGGTGTTTAGACTGCCGCGCAAAAGGAAGGCGGGCTTCGTCGGCAGCAAGGCAGCGAAGACACCAAGAGAAGAAGAAGCGGAAAACTTAGGAGACGACGAAGTTAAACCCAGAAATACCCAAAAGAGACCTTTTGTGTACTGAACAGGTTAAAAAGGACGCAAAAGGTAGGGTGATGAATCCTATTAAAGGCAAAATTTTGGTTCGCAAAAGGAGAAAGAGAAAGAGGTCGAATTGAATATCAATAAAACGAGAAGAGCCAGGTACTCTGGCTCTTCCAGACGAAAGAGGTTTGGTGGGGTGACCTTCCCACATCTCCAAACAATAGGGCGACGGCTGCCTGTTCCGTCCTCAAAACCTCTCTCGTTATACTACTATATGTGTTGCTCGCAAGTTTATTATACTATATTGCACAAATATTGCAAGCGAACTAATGGTGCGCGTCCGTGTCAAGATCTAGTAGGTATCTCCACAAAAATTTTTTCCGCTATGAGACCTCACCGTTCAAAACATCAGCATCAAGGCAGCGGCCTTGACAGCCACCCCACAGGTGGTCAAATATTGGCAC